>CAIVYW010000501.1 GCA_903910205.1 uncultured Methylococcaceae bacterium
TAACGATCGCATGGCTTTTATGGCCTTTTATATGAACAATGAAACCCACACCGCATGCGTCATGTTCGTTGCGCGGGTCATATAAACCTTGTCTGGTTGGTAGCATACTTTGACTCATGATCACCTCTGATAAGAATATTACAAAAGGGTTATTGATTCCCTTTAAAACCCTAGTTCTGCTCACACGTAACGCTTTCAATTAAAGCTGCAACGGAGCAAAACCGCTAAATTATACGGATGCAAGCTAGACCTGTCACGCAGTCTTTTATTTCATAAGCCAAACCGCCTCATGTCCTTATAAAAAATAGGGAGTTAATAGGGCTACCAATTTAAAGCGGGACAGTTTCAGCGCAGATGAAAGGCTCAGGGCGAAAGATTAAGTCTAGGAGGCTAGTAACTTAAGGCGTGGCAGATACTAGCCTTAACCCTTGGCCCTTTGGCTGCGCTTAGGAGAACCTTGTTTAAAAGTGAATGATTAAGCTAGACTGTCCCGTCTTAAGTTGGTAGCCAAATTAATTATTTATGTACGTAATTTGATTAGCTAGATGCCTTTGTCTTTTAAAGTAAGGTAGTATGTCAGCTTATGTAATAGTCATGATTTGATAGACCCTATGAAGATTAAATACCAGTTAATATGTCTGCTGTTAGGCATGTCTTGTTTTTGTAGAATTACTTTTGGTAGTGTGCTAGACCAGCAAAGACAAGATTTTTTGATGGCTGAAAAAATGTTGGCACAAGGTAAAGAATTTATGTTTTTAAGCCTGAGTGCCAATTTAGTCAGTTATCCCTTATATCCCTACTTACAATATCAATGGCTAAAAACGCATTTAGCGCAAACAGAGCGTATTAAAGACTTTTTAGTGACCTATAAAGACACGCGTTATGCGGAAATACTACGAGGTCAGTGGCTACATTATCTTGCCGATAATGAGCGCTGGGAGGAGTTTGTCCAATTTTATCAAGTTGCTGATACGCTTGCCCAAGAGTGTCAATTTTATTGGGCAAACTATAAGCTAGGTCATCAGCCGCAACCATTGCCTGATGCTATGCGGCTATGGCTGACTGGAAATAGCCTGCCTTCTGAATGTAATGAGTTAATGTCATTGTTGCTGTTGTCGCCTTTATTAAGCCCTGAATTAATTTGGCAGCGTTTTGATTTGGCATTAAAAAATAACAATAAACCGTTAACAAATTCGTTGCGGTATTTATTTGACGACTCCAATCGAAAGACCGCTGATTTATGGCTACAAATACAAAATAAGCCAATCATAATCCAATATGATGAGTTTCTAGTTGATAGCGATTTACACGCACGTATGTTTGCTTATGGCCTAGAAAAACTGATGCAGTCAGATTTAGAGTCGGCAATCATAGTTTGGGATACTAAAAAATCACAAGGCTATTTCAATATACCAGTTGTTCAACAAATTGAGCGTGGTTTGGGGCTTGCTTTGGCTCATGCTCGAGATGATAGAGCTTATGATAGGCTAAATAATGTGTCTGAGCCTGATGCAGACGTTAGCGAATGGAAAATTAGAGCCGCTTTATTTGCTTTAAATTGGCCGCAGGTTAATCAGGCTTTAGCGGGCTTAAGCGCTGAAGAAAAACAAAAGCCTCAATGGCAATATTGGCAGGCGAGAGCGTTAATAGAAACAGGGGACATGCAGCAAGGACACGCTGTCTACCAGACACTTGCTAATGATAGAAGTTATTATGGCTTTATGGCGGCTGATGCGGTCGATAAACCGTATGAGTTTTCAGATAAGCCTGTCAATCTTCTAGGTGATGACTTAACCGTATTATCAGAGCAAATTGATTTTCAAGTGGTTCATGAATTTATTGCCTTAAATCGTGATCTTGATGCAAAGCGGCAGTGGTGGTTTGCCATCAATAAGTTATCCAATAATCAGCGCATGATCTCTGCTAAATTAGCGCAGCAATGGAAGTGGGATCAAGTCGCCATTATGACCTTGGTTAAATCGGATTATTGGGATGATTTGGCATTGCGCTTCCCGCTTCAATACGCCAGTCAAATTCAAAGTAATGCTTATAGTATGAATCTTGAACCTGCGCTTATTTTTGGCTTAATCCGTCAAGAAAGTATGCTTGATCCGAACGCAATGTCTGCGGTGGGCGCTCGTGGCTTAATGCAGATTATGCCGGAAACAGGAAAGGAGATTGCACACGACTTAAATATTCAGTGGCAAACCGTCAATAGCTTATTTGTACCTGATATTAATATTAGATATGGTACTTTTTATTTCAAGCGTTTATTGAATCAGTTTGACGGTCATTTTGCTTTAGCAACAGCGGCTTATAACGCAGGGCCAGGCCGAGTGACTAAATGGTTGGCCATTGATCGGCCATTACCTGCAGATGTTTGGGTAGAAACTATACCCTTTAAAGAAACAAGGAAATATGTCAGCTCTGTACTTGCATACACCATTATTTACCAACAACGACTGCAAGGTAAGGTATTAAAAATGCGTGAATTGCTGCCTGATCTAACTCAGCATTAAAAATTGAGCTGATTTTTTTGGGTGACTGTTAGATAATATGGCTTTACTTTATAAGAATAATTAAAAAGGTACACTAAAGGTATGGAAAAACAGCATAGTTTTACGCGCGAAGAGTTATTAAAGTCCGGTCGGGGGGAGTTGTACGGACCTAGCAATGCGCAATTACCATTACCTAATATGCTGATGATGGATCGTATCACTTATATTTCAGATGAAGGCGGCACTTATGGTAAGGGTGAAATTGTCGCTGAATTGGATATTACTCCCGACTTATGGTTTTTTGCCTGTCATTTTCAAGGTGATCCAGTCATGCCTGGGTGTTTAGGTCTTGATGCTATGTGGCAACTGGTCGGTTTTTATTTGTGCTGGATGGGTGGCCCTGGTAAAGGACGCGCATTAGGTGTAGGCGAGGTAAAATTTACCGGGCAAGTGTTGCCCACCGCAAAAAAAGTAACCTATCGCATTAATTTAAAACGACTAATCATGCGCAAACTAGTGATGGGTATCGCAGATGCCACTATGGAAGTCGATGGCAAAGTTATTTATGAGGCGACCGATCTACGGGTCGGTTTATTTACTTCTACAGCAGATTTTTAAAAGGTCAACAGCAAAATGAAAAGAGTCGTAGTCACCGGTTTAGGTATTGTTTCTAGCATAGGCAATAATCGGAATGAGGTTGTTGATTCCTTAAAGCAAGGACGATCAGGAATTACATTTGCTAGCGTGTACGAAGAGCTGGGCTTTCGTAGCCATGTACACGGGGCTATTAATATAGATTTAGATGCACTCATTGACCGTAAAATAAAACGCTTTATGGGTGATGGCGCCGCATTCAACTATATTGCTATGCAGCAAGCTATTGATGATTCAGGTTTATCAGAAACTGAAATATCTAACTTTAGAACTGGTTTAGTCATGGGTTCTGGCGGGCCGTCTACGTCAAACTTAGTTGAAGCCGCTGATATTTTGCGAACTAAAGGCGTGAAGAAAGTAGGGCCCTATATGGTGCCTAGAACCATGTCCAGTACCAATACGGCGTGCTTGGCAACACCTTTTAAAATTAAAGGCGTCAACTATTCCATCAGCTCAGCTTGCGCCACCAGTGCGCATTGTATTGGCCATGCTATGGAATTAATCCAGATGGGCAAACAAGATGTCGTGTTTGCGGGTGGTGGTGAAGAAGAGCATTGGACCATGTCAGTGCTATTCGATGCTATGGGGGCTTTATCGTCTAAATATAATGACGCGCCTGCAACAGCTTCGAGACCTTATGATGAAACCCGTGATGGTTTTGTGATATCCGGTGGTGGTGGTGTTTTAGTGATAGAAGAGCTAGAACATGCTAAAGCCCGTGGCGCTAAAATATACGCTGAATTAACCGGTTATGGTGCAACCTCGGATGGTTATGATATGGTGCAACCTTCAGGCGAAGGCGCCATACGTTGTATGCAGCAAGCAATGTCCACCGTAGATGGCAGTATTGATTATATCAATGCGCATGGCACCAGTACCCCAGTGGGTGATACTAAAGAATTAGAAGCCTTACGTGCCGTATTTGGTGAAGGTCAGGTGCCTTGGGTTAGCTCTACAAAATCATTGACGGGTCACGCCTTAGGCGCAGCCGGTGTTAATGAAGCCATTTATTCATTATTGATGATGGAAGAAAATTTCTTAAGTGCTTCAGCGAACATTACTCAGCTTGATCCAGGCGCAGCGGGCATCCCCATTGTTCGTGAACGTCAAGACAATGTCACTTTAAATACCATCATGTCCAATAGCTTTGGCTTTGGTGGCACTAACGCAACCTTAGTTTTTCAGCGTTATAACGGCTAAAACCGCTCTTATTGAGACGCTTCAACTGAAGCGTCTCAATGTCCTTTCCTGCATAATTACTCTATATAATTCTGACCATGTCAGATCTACAGCAAAAAGATAAATTCGA
>CAIVYW010000502.1 GCA_903910205.1 uncultured Methylococcaceae bacterium
CGAGAAACTAATAAACGATAAAACCAAGCTAGTTTCTGTTGTACATATGTCTAATGCATTGGGCACAATAAATCCGGTTAAACAAATTATTGCCGCAGCTCATGCTAGAAATATTCCTGTCTTACTAGACGGTGCTCAAGCCATTCCCCACATGACCGTCGATGTGCAAGAACTGGATTGTGACTTTTATGTTTTTTCAGGACATAAGCTGTATGGTCCTACTGGTGTCGGTGTACTTTATGGCAAACAAGCACTGTTAGAAGCCATGCCGCCTTACCAAGGTGGCGGCGATATGATCCGCAAAGTCACTTTTACAGAAACCGAATACAATACCCTGCCCTACAAATTCGAAGCCGGCACGCCTGATATTGCTGGTGTCGTGGCCTTAGGCGCAGCAATTGATTACTTGACCGCCATTGGCATGGACAATATTGCTGCTTATGAAGCCGAGTTACTTAACTATGCCACAGAAAAAGCTCTAACTATAAAAGGTCTACGCATTATCGGCGAGGCTCAGCATAAAGGCGCTATCCTATCCTTTGTGCTGGATAAAATTCATCCGCACGATATTGGTACGATGCTGGATAGTTTAGGTATCGCTATACGCGCAGGACATCATTGCGCCATGCCGGTCATGGATTTTTATCAAGTACCGGCAACAGCCAGAGCATCATTTGCCATGTATAATACCAAAACAGAAATTGATGTATTAATGAACGGCATAACATCTTTAATTGAGGTATTTGGCTAATGTTTGATGATTTACGAGATCTTTACCAAGAGGTTATATTTGACCACAACCGTAACCCACGCAATTTTCGGGTAATGGACAATGCTGATCGCAAAGTCGAAGGCTTTAATCCTTTGTGTGGCGACCGTCTGACACTATTTTTGAAAATGAACGGTGATGTCATTGAAGAAGCCAGCTTTCAAGGTTCAGGCTGTGCTATTTCTACCGCCTCCGTGTCTTTAATGACCGAAATCATTCAAGGCAAAACGGAAGCCGAAGCCGAACAGCTATTTAAAAAGTTTCATGAAATGACTACTGGTAAAGATGAAAATTTTAATTTGGAAGCCATAGGTAAACTTGCGGTACTAGCCGGTGTACGTGAATATCCAGCACGCGTTAAATGTGCAACCCTAGCCTGGCATACCTTAGATGCCGCCTTAAAAAATGAACAGCAATCCATCTCTACCGAATAAAGACCTGTAAGCCTGTGCACCTATACACTGGAAAACTTGCGGTACTTTACCCTGGACAGGGCGACAAAGTACCGTATCAACAACTGGCAGAGCGCTTGGTCGTCCCGCTTAGAGATTCATCGGTAGCGGGTTTTGACCAGCACGAACTCTTCTTTTTAAGCTGGCGCGAGGGTTGCTTAAAACTACTCGATAAAGAGCTACTTAAAAAAGGCGGCTTAGTAGTCGATATAGAACCGCGTCATGGCGAACAACGCTCTTGGCCGGCACCCAAACAAGGCGCTTTAGCGCAAGCACTGGGACGAAAAACCAAAACCGTCGTCGATGCAACCACTGGCTGGGGACAAGACAGCTTACATATTTTCCGTATGGGCTATGAACTCATCTGTATAGAGCGCTCGCCCATTATGTCCGAATTACTGGCCGATGGTTTCCAACGCTTAGCGCAAGTCGATTGGATGCAAAACCTACATCTACAGCCACCCCAGTTATTAAGCGGCAATGCCATCACCCTATTGGCAAACCTTAACACCCCGCCCGATTGTATTTATCTGGACCCTATGTTTCCACCCAAACGCAAAAAATCAGCCTTAGCCAAAAAGTCTATGACTATCTTACGTGATTTATTAGGTGACGATCATGATAAAGAACTGCTATTTTCATCAGCAATAGCAGCTTGCGGAAAACGTGTCGTGGTAAAAAGCCCTGATTATGCAGAACCCTTAGGTGGCAAGCCTACGGAAAGTTTTCAAGGAAAACTAATGCGTTATGATGTTTACTTTAAATAACTAGAGATTAGATCATGTCTGAATGGATAACCGTTTTTAATGAAAATGCCCTAATGAATGGCGAAAACAGTGTCATTGATGTCGATGGCACTGATGTCGCCATTTTTAAAATAGACGACGAATTTTTTGCCATTGAAGATGTGTGTTCACACGATGGTACCGAAATAGCGAGCGGAGAACTAGACGGTGATGAAATCATCTGCCCCCGTCATGGTGCGCGTTTTTGTGTTAAAACCGGCGCCGTTAAATCAGCCCCCGCCTACGAAGATATCCATAGTTATCCGGTAAGAATCGTTGAGGGTATGGTGCAGATTAAGGATAATCGTTAAGGTGTGTCTACGATAGACAGACTAAAAACAGAACCAGAAAAATTAGCCATTGACTAAAGTTAACAGAACTAGCTGGACTTAAACAGAGACCAAAAGATAAATGACGAAACAGGACTGAAGTATGTTTTAGCTATGTTCACTCAATATAAAAGATTCACTGCGTGAAAGAGTTATGAGCTAAATACAGAGGATTTTTAAAGCGATAAGTTAACTATTTCAAGAGAAAATTAACTAAGCAGAACGATTATTACAAACTAGATGACTAAAATAAGGAAACCAATTGGCTTCCTTATTTAAATACCATATTACTCAGGACGATCTACAAGCTCAACATAAGCCATAGGCGCATCATCACCAGTTCTAAATCCGCATTTCATAATACGTAAATATCCACCAGCACGATTTTTATAACGTGGGCCTAGCTCGTTAAAAAGCTTAGTAACAATATCTCTGTCACGAAGTCTTGCAAACGCTAATCTTCTTTTTGCAACAGTATCTACTTTAGATAACGTAATTAAAGATTCAGCAAAGCTTCTTAATTCTTTTGCTTTAGGTAATGTTGTTCTGATTAATTCATGATTAAACAAAGAATTAGCCATGTTACTGAATAGCGCCTTGCGATGGCTGCTATTCATATTTAATTTTCTACCA
>CAIVYW010000503.1 GCA_903910205.1 uncultured Methylococcaceae bacterium
ACATCCTCAGTTGCATTAATAAACATAGAGAGTGCAATGTGCATGCCTTGATGTGAAGAACATCGGAAAGCCGTGTGCGGGAAAATCGCATGCACGGTTTGATGAGGGAGGGTTGGCGTAAGCCAGTCCTCTACTCTACCTCTTTATTGACTTCAGTTGGCCATTGGCTCCAGTGACTAATATACTTTTAGGCATAGTAGTCCTGTTCAAAAGCAAACACTTCTGCATTAGCGAGAGCTACTTGCTGTGTATCCTTAGCCGATAATTTTAAGCAGTCTTTATCCACTAGCCAATTAATCCCCAAAGCGGGATCATCAAAAGCAATGCCACGATCATGTTCTGGCGAATAATAGTTATCCACTTTGTAAGCAAACACCGTGTCATCTTCTAACACGACAAAGGCATGAGCAAAGCCACGAGGGACTAACAATTGGCGCTTGTTTTGTTCTGATAATTCAACACTCACATGCTGACCAAAGCTTGGGCTACCTGCTCTTATGTCTACAGCCACATCTAAGACTTTACCTTTAATTACTCGCACTAATTTAGTTTGTGCAGCGGGAGCTAATTGATAATGCAAACCTCTTAATACGCCATAGCTGGATTTAGATTCATTATCTTGCACAAAATTAATGGTAAAGCCCAAAAATGCATTGAGCTTATCTTGACGAAACGTTTCCACAAAATAACCATGCTCATCACCCATTACAGCAGGCTCTATGATCACAACATCAGGAATTGCTGTTCTTATAAATCTCATGCCCCTAGCACACCTTCTTCAGCACGGCGCAGTAAGTACTGCCCGTATTGGTTTTTTAATAACGGTTGTGCCAAGTTAATCAAATCAGCTTTAGAGATATAACCCATTTCATAAGCAATCTCTTCAATACACGCCACTTTTAAGCCTTGTCTTGTTTCAATGGTCTGAATAAAGTTAGAGGCATCTAATAAAGATTCATGCGTACCGGTATCTAACCAAGCAAAACCACGCCCCATCAGCTCAACTTTTAAGTCGCCTTGTTCAAGATAGGTTTGATTAACGGTAGTAATTTCTAATTCACCCCGTGCAGAAGGTTTACTATTTTTAGCGATTTCAACCACACTATTCGGATAAAAATATAAGCCCACCACCGCATAGTTACTTTTAGGTTTAAGGGGTTTTTCTTCAAGACTTAAAGCATTGCCCTCAGCATCAAAATCGACCACTCCGTATTGATCAGGATCTTTAACATGATAACCAAATACTGTGGCTTTGTTATGCTGAGTCACATTAGCAACGGCTTGATTAAGCATAGCCACTAAACCATGACCATAAAAAATATTATCGCCCAACACCATGCACACATCATCTTGACCAATAAACTCTTCACCCAAAATAAAAGCCTGTGCCAAACCATCAGGGGACGGCTGCACTTTATAAGATAACGTTAAGCCAATATCCTTGCCATCACCTAATAACTCTTCAAAACGAGGGAGATCATGTGGCGTAGAAATAATCAAAATTTCGGTAATACCCGACAACATCAATACCGACAAAGGGTAATAAATCATCGGCTTGTCGTAAATCGGTGTCAGTTGTTTACTAACGCCTTTGGTAATAGGGTAAAGACGCGTGCCACTACCGCCAGCTAGGATGATGCCTTTCATAATTTCTCGCTTATAAAAATTAAAATATGACTTCCACTATTTATTTAAACGACCAACGCTTATGGCCTATATAGCTAGTAAATACGGGTACAGCAACTCCGGCTGCATGGGCTATCTCAGGTATATATAACGTTACTCCTAAAAACGGCAATAAGTATTGAGCTAAACCCATGCTAATACCCCAGGTTTGGATTATTGCGACCAGATTAACCAAGATAAAAAATAAAGCAGAACGATGTAACGACTGCTGACTTTCTTTAAATACAAACAATTTTGCTAACACAAAGGCCGTAATCATTCCTGTTATGTAAGCAAAAATGACAGCCGAAGAAAAATCAACATACTGATTATAAACAATCCTAGAACCAAAATTCACAGCGGCTGCAGTACCGCCTGTTAACAAAAAAATCATAAACTGTTTTGATAGCTTGCTAAATACCCACCAAACCATCATAGGCGTGACTATGCCGATTATATTTGCAATCTCAAACACATATTTTGTTACCCCAAGCAAGGGCAATAAGTAATAGGCGACAACACCTATTACCCATGAAATCAGATACTGCCTAGCAAAAAGTGGTCTGATCAAGCGACAGCATCCTTGGCCATTTTGCGACCAAAAGCTATACTCTCAGATATCCCACGGTCTTCTGGGTAGTAGTAAGATGTATCAGCAACCCATAAACCGTTAACTGGCAAGGCCACTGGCGGTAGTTTATCTAAATATCCTGGCTTGCAAATAGGTTGTGCATAACGGTAACGACTGGCATGCAACTCAATGAAATCCTCATCACACAACTCAGGATTAATCTTTTTCAAATAACGGCGTACTTTATCTAAGAAAGCTTGATTCGGTTCTGCAAATTTTGGATGCTCGCCCGGCATATAAAAAGGCACATAAACGATATGATCTTCCAATGGTCTTAAATTACTGTATTCGACTAAGCCGGGGATATCCATAGTAGGATCATTGGTATTTAACCAAAAATTATCAGTCAGGGCTTTGCGTAGTTTTACAATGACGCAAACCACGGCAATATTATTAATTGATCGAAAATGTTCCAAAATGTCGACGGGCAAATCAGGTATTAATCTTGGAATATAAGGTAGAGGTATCGTACTGATTACTTTATCGAAGGCTATCAGTTGTCCTGCGACCTCAACGCCACGTACTGTCCCTGCTTCGATAACCACCTTGCTGATTGCAGATTTAAGATGTATTTCGCCGCCATGTGCTTCAATATCTGCACGCATAGCTTGCAACAATGTTTCTGAGCCACCTTCCAAATAGCCTAGTTTTTCACGAAACAGACTATAGCGCGATCGACCAATGCGTCTGATTCGACTCCAAATCCAAGCTGCCGATAGATTGTCGGTATAATCGTAAAACTTGTAGTCAAACAGTCTGCGCCATAACACTTCATAGGCTTCTTTACCCACCCAACGTTTGATCCAGCCAGTGGCTTCAACATGATCTAAAGGCTGCCAGTCATTGCGTTTCGTGCATAGAAAAGCATGTAGTCCGTAGCGAAATTTGGCCGTCAGACTCAAGCCTTTAAACGTAAGCAGCGCAACCGGATTACCCCAGGCTTGTAATTGATCCTGAAACCAGTAACCCATTTTGGTTTCTACCCAATGCATTTTGTCAGCCAAGGCCAATTCGTCCAAGATAGCCAAGAAAGCATGATCGGAGATGCAATGAAAATGATAATAGCGCTCAATGGACAAGCCAGAAAAATCGAACGCCGCCGTCATGCCGCCCACGCGGTCATCGGCTTCAAAAATAATCGGCTGATGTCCATCACGCGCTAATTGATAAGCTACCGCCAAGCCCATGGGGCCAGCACCCAATACCGCTATACGTTGTCCCATCGTCAAAACTCCAAAACTACTTGGCTATAAGTAGGATCATTAAAGGTTTCATCAATAGCGAGTGCAAAAGGCGTATAAGACACACCAAAAATACCCGGCCAGTCGATCACTTCAAATTCATCTTTAGTGCTAAGTGCCGCCAGTTGTTGAGTCGTGAAGGGCGGTTTTTTATCGAAACGTCCCCAAAGCCAAATCAACACATAGAACAGGCTATAGGGAATCTTGATGATGAATGCTTTTGCCTTAGTCGCCTGTTTTATCTGACGAATAATAGCGATGTAATCAACCTTCTCGTGACCGGAGATATTGTAAATACCATCGGCAACCCTGTTTTCTATGCAACTGATGATGATGTTACAAAAGTCACCCACATAAAGGGGTTGGCGCATGTAACGACCATGCCCAGGTATAGGAAAAACCGGCACCTTTTTCATAAAGCGTGACAGCCAGCCCAAATGCTTACGATCAAACCAGCCGAACATTAAGGTCGGTCTTAATATCGGACAGGCAATACCGCTCTCTAATACCATGCGCTCCTGATCTTTTTTGGTATTGGTGTAATAGTCATCAGCAGCTGATTCCACGACTGAAGAGCTAATATGTACCAAATATGGAATGCTGTTAGCTTTGATCGCATCGAGAATTAATCGCGTAGAGTCTAGGTTGTTGCTAACAAACTCTTGATAATCATTGCCGCCTATTTGAGCCTGTAACATCACCACTACATCAGCGCCTTCAAAATGGTGTTGCCAATCACCAGACACGGCCAAGTCGGCGTATTCAGCGGTGATGTCCGGTTGAACCTGTTTTAGTACAGCCAAATTGTTACGGTGTTTGTCGAGAACGACAATATGAGTGTAACCTTTGGCCTTAAGTCTAGCCACAAGGTTTTGGCCTACGAGACCGGCGCCACCGGGGAGAATTATTTTATTTTTTTGCATGGTCAGTTATTGAGTGATTGTTACCGGAATATTAAATTGTGGGCACATTAATATTTTGTCAGACAACTTGATAGCAAGGCCTAGTTTATATTGCCCTGCTAATGTTGATATATCTGCAATCACTTTATATCCCGAATCATTAAGCTCTGGTTTCTTAAAATAAGCTCCCACATCTGATCGATCAGTTTTATGAGCTTTGAAAATCTTATGATTACCTTGGTTATTAGTCAAAACGATATAAACAGTTTCTGGCAGAATAGCTTTATCAAGAGAAGCAGCTAACCACCCGTTAACTTCTAACAAATTTGATGCAAAAATTTCGGAAGGTATAGGAGACATACTGTTAATTACATCAATAAATCCCTCACATTTTTCTGCTGTTGTTATATTGGATTCTGATAGTTCATCGTCAAAATTATCAAATTTAAATAGTTGTGACATGTCGATTGGAGCGGGGGTATTTACTTGGCTGAAGGTGATCATATAGTCTTTTTTCCAAAACATAGACCTTACAAATCCTTGTGCAATTGTTATAGATTTAACCAACTTGCCATCTAAAAAACCCTGTTTACCATATAACTTCGCAAATTCATTTGAATTTTCAATAAGCGGTGATATAACAAAGCCAGATTTAGCCATACCAGAAATTATACGATAATCTTTCTTAGCGCCATTATTCAATTCCAAGGAAATACTGAGCTGGCTGGGCTTGAATAAAACATTCATTAGGCGACCAAAAATAGTAGGTTTAATGTCTATTTGTGCAAATATTGGTTGCTTTGACTCAGGTAAATTAACGCGTTCACCGAAAGTATGTTTTTCACTTATTAACTGCAATGGTTTTTCTATCTCGCTGAGATTCTGTTTTTTTTGTAGAAATAAAAAATCATCCTTAATCTGTTTAGGATGATAGTTATACATCAGGATTGGCCAACTTGCCCCATCTTCGATTGACGGCATTCTTCCATCAATCGGCTCAACTTTAAAAATAATATTATCAGGTGCTTGGTTTCCTAGGAGATGTTTTCTATTTATCTCAGCCAGTTCTGTCGTGTAAACCGAATAACTCTGCAGTATTGGACGAGGCGACCAAGTATTACCCGAAGCAATTAAATAGGTTTGATTGTACGAGTAGATGTCAGTGGTGCCTGGAAAAACTGGAAAAGATACTTTTTCTCTAATGGAATTTACTGTTATATCGAACTCTGATTTTAGTCGACCTTTGTCACTGACTCTATTTTTAATACCGTACCACATCAATATATAAGTTGATTTCACGTTCGATCCAACATTAGAGATATATCCATTACTGTAGTTATTATTAATAGTAAACGAGACTAATACAGCAAATAAAATGACGGGGAGAGTCATTCTGGTATTAAAAACAAATGGTAATAGCAGTGCTGCGATTAAAATAGATGTGCCTGCTGCGAGGGCATGACCATCATGACGAACAAATCCAGCTTTAAAAGAAATGAATAAAAAAATAAAAAAAATACTAACTAAAAATAGTCTTGACGCGCTAGTTATTTGCACTTGCAGGACAATTGTCAACAATAAAAAAGCTGACGCCAATAAATATAAAGCGACTTCATAGAAATTACTTTCAATGGCATTAGAGGCCATCGCTTCAGTATAGCCGGAAACTATGGGGGCCATACTAATAAAATAACTAGGTAAATTCACAACAGCTTGCTCGGATACCATCCAGAAAAAAAGCATCGAAACTATCGGTGATAACAAACAAATTATGGCAAAAAATCGATGTCTGTTAATTATAAAAAGTGTCATGCACAAAACCGCAACTGCTATACATGGCATTAATAGACTACCTTTAATTAAAGGTAGTAAACCTAATGGCGCAAATAATAATGCCAAATAAAATGATGCCATTTTATTTTTAACTAACCATCCATTTTGAACCGACTGAATCTTGAAGATTACCAATCCAATAAGTAACGGCAATGAAAAAAGCAAAGCATCTAGCGAATACATCAAGCCGGCGTAAATGACACATAAAGCTAGAACCCAGCGCCATTGAACATTTTTCATTAAAAGAATACAACACGCCCAATAGGACAATGCCAAATACAAGCTCCCACTCACCATCATCAAGTCAGTTGCTGGGTGGTATGACTTCGTATAGATTGCTGCGTAAGGGCCAAATGTAAAAATCATTTCCTTTCCAAAAGAAAGCCCTTGAGCCACGGCTTGATTTATACCAAATATCCACGATGGATCAAGACCAGCCGCAGGCATACTTGGCGAGAATGGTACAAAGACAGCGATTATTGTAATTAATGATATCAGCCATAAAGCGGCATTAACCGCAGGCTTTAGTTTTTCTAAGCTAAATTTGTTAATTATTTTATTAATCATGGCTATACTTAGATGTCCAGCGTATTAAAAATGAATTGTGGCAAATGCCGAATGACCATCATAATCAACGCCCATTTTGCGGGGGCATACACAACCGGTTTACCTTGATTGATTGCATTAACAATTACTTTTGCAACATCTTCTACTTTAGCAAGACCTCCTTGCTGTTTTAGATGTGCCGTCATGGGTGTTTCGGTGGGGCCGGGCTTGATTAGCAGCACTTTGACGCCAGTATTGGCTAAACGATGTTGTAGACCTTGCGCATAGCGCGTAACCAGTCCTTTGGCCGCACCATAGACATAATTTGATTTGCGGCCTCGGTCGCCAGCGACTGAGCCGATAATCGCCAACGTGCCTAGCTTAGCTTTTTGCATATGGCCTGCGAAAGCCTCTGCGAACAGCACGGGCGAGATGCTATTAACGGTTAACGCTTCGTTGCACTCCGTCAAATTCTGTTGGCAAACATCTTGATCCGGTAGTGAACCATGTGCGATTAATACCGTGTCTACTATGCCTTCGGCAACGATTTCATCGACGAGCTTCTGAATTGCGAGCGGAGCTATAAAATTTGCTTCAAGTACGCGGATGACCGATTGTGGACTACGTACGCGCAGGTCTGTGGCCACGCGCTCTGCTTTTTCGGCGTTACGAGCAACTAGCGTCAAATCGACGTTGGTATTTTCTACCCACAAACGAGCGCAATGTTCTGCAATGGCGGAGGTTGCGCCGATAATGACGATTCTTTTTTTGTTGTCTTGCATAGCTTAATGTCCTATTAGGCGACGTGACAATGCCGAACTCATGCCGGAATCACGATATTTCAGAAATTCGGCAAGGCGTGGATAGCCTGCCTCGAATAAGTCACGCGGCATACGGGCATCTTTGGCAAGATAAATCCGGCCTTTTGCTTCACGTACGATAGTATCCAGCCGCTCAAAAAGCTTCAGTGTGCGTTCGCCGAGGTTAGGAAAGTCCAATGCCAATGTCACACCTGGCTGCGGGAAGCTCATCATGCCTAAGGCTTGGCGATTACCAAAGGTTTTCAACACAGCCAAAAAAGACCCCTCCCCAGAACGGGAAATTTCCTTTAGCATAGCCTGCACAGCATCATGCCCAACTGAGCGAGGCACCACACATTGATACTGGTAAAAACCTTTAGGGCCATACATCCTATTCCATTCCAACAGGTTGTCTAGCGGATAAAAAAAGGACTCATAATGTGCAGCACTTCTACCCACTTGCCGTTTTTTGAGATTGAAATAAGCCGTATTGAATGGCTGTAGCGTCAGTTTATTGATTAAAGAAATAGGGGGTACAAAAGGCATGGTCAACTTTCGACTTTTGGGCTCTTGGTGCTCAATGCTATCCGTTGGATTAGCTCGCATAAAGAGTCCTCGCCCACCCTTAGCAACACAGTCTATCCATGAAACGGTATGTTCCCAGTCGGCTTCTGAAGCATCAGCCAGATGGAAAAACTCATTTAAATTGCCATAGGCTATGGTTTCAGTACTTAGCCAAGGTCCCGTCACCCTGCGCAATTGAATTTCGACTTCAGTGATGACGCCGGTTAAGCCAAAACCACCTACTGTCGCAGCAAACCAATCTGGGAGCAGATTCGGCCCACAGACGATAATACTACCGTCGGTGCGGATTAGCTTAAGTGAGTTAATATGGTCACCAAAAGAGCCAGACCCATGATGATTTTTGCCGTGTACATCGTTGGCAATCGCGCCACCTACCGTCACCAACTGTGTTCCTGGGGTAACGGGCAATATCCAGCCGCGAGCAATAACCAATCGTTGGATATCACGTAATAACACACCGGCTTCACAGACTAGGTTACCGCTATTTTCGTCTAAACTAATAAAACGATCCAGCCCTGTCGTTTTCCACAGCACGCCATTCGGATTTAGACAAACATCGCCGTAGCTGCGCCCCATACCATGAGCAATACCTATTGGATTACTTTTTAATTGGGAAACGACTTGATGTCTATCAGACAGGCCGACAACTTCGTGTTCAAAGCGACCTAATCGCCCCCATGATGAAATGGCTACCATGACCAACCCACTGCACCCGTCGCCAAAATAGCCGCAAATACCACGCCTGCCAGTAGACTGGCTTTATCTTTAACGGCAAACACCAGCGGGTCATCATGCATTTCACCGCGATGGGCTTTCATCCACATCCAGCTGATCCAAAATAGCATTACTGGCACCGTGCCCCATATAATTTCAGGGCTTTTATAGAGTGAAATAACCGCCTCACTATTGAGATAAAACGCCAATACTAATACGGCCGCATAACCTGAAGTGATACCCATCGTCTGTAGTAAAGAGGCATCTGAAGTGTAATAACCACGGCCATGAGCTTTTTGCTTGCCCTGCAATATTTGCACTTCCAATTCTGCATAACGCTTAACAAAAGCCAGTGATAAAAATAAGAACACAGAAAACGCTAATAGCCAGAAAGATAGCCCTAGATTCATGGCAGCAGCACCCGCGACGATGCGCAAGGTATACAACATTGCTAAAGTCAGGCAATCTAATAACATCAAGCTTTTAAGTCGCCAAGAGTAGGCGCACGTTAATACAAAATAAAATAGCAACCAAGGTATAAAGTGACCACCGACATATTGGGCTAATGCCAAACTGCCCAGTAATAATAAAGGCGCCAAGGCAACACCGATGTACGCAGGCACTAAACCAGAGGCAAATGGCCGATTGCGTTTTCTCGGATGTTGTCTATCACTCTCCAGATCCAATAGATCATTAACTATATAAACCGATGACGCACAAAGGCTAAATGACAAAAAAGCCAGTGTAAGTGCTAGCCAAGCCTCTGTATTAGCAATCTGATGGGCGGCTAACAAAGGAACAAATAACAAACCATTTTTCATCCATTGATGTACACGCAGTACTCGGCGCCAAGTTGATAGGCTACTAGAGGGTGATGGAAATATGTGTTCTACCTCACAAATTTCGCCAGCTCTTTGAGTGACTTTACCAGAGGCATTGACAACTATCGCTAGGCGAGCACATTGCCATACCGCAAGATCAGCGCGTGAATTGCCCGCATAATCAAAACCAGTATGGCCAAAACGCTGTTCCAAAGCTTGGGCTTTATGTTTTCCCGCCAGATTTGTCGTGCCATCACTTGCCATTATCTCGTCAAAAATCCCCAGATGCTCAGCAATTGTTTGTGCGATGGCGTGATCCGTAGCCGTGCATAAGATCAGTTTTCGCCCTTGCATGCGTTGCTGTTCTAACCAGTCCAACAACTCTTGATTATAGGGCAGCGAACTAGGATCAAAATCAGTGCGATTAGATAAATTACGTTTAAGCACCGCTTTGCCTTGTGATAACCAATAGGGCATTAATAGCACCTCTAAGGGTTTATCGCGTAGGATTCTTAATGCTGACTCATGTAACATATCGGTGTGGATCAGCGTTCCATCCAAATCAACTACAAGTGGAAATACATTCATAAGATGCGTAGATTAGATTTTAGGGGTACGTGGTGGCCAAGCATAAGAAAAGTCCTCATGTTCCAAGGTCAAATTAGCGTTATAAGCGGGATCATTTATTAATGTATGGCCCCAACGCTTTTTCATATAAAGCACTTCTTTTTTAAATCGCGACTGCTTTTCTGGTGTATCTTCATAGCCGCGACTAGCTGATTCGTG
The DNA here is from genome assembly GCA_903910205.1 of uncultured Methylococcaceae bacterium. Lineage (GTDB taxonomy): Bacteria > Pseudomonadota > Gammaproteobacteria > Methylococcales > Methylomonadaceae > Methylobacter_C. Next base: position 10,525 of record CAIVYW010000503.1, read on the forward strand.
ATGATAGAGCTCAGCATACGGTGTCCAAACATTGCGATAACCTGCTTCACGTACTCGCAGGCAAAAATCAATATCATTAAAAGCTATTGCAAGATTAGTTTCATCCAGGCCACTCACTTCATGAAAAATACTTTTCTTTATTACTAAACAGGCTGCAGTGACGGCAGAATAAGTCTGTATAAGCTGAGCACGTGCGAAATAACCATAGGCATCTCTATGTATATGCTTATGTGCATGACCTGCAACACCCCCTATGCCTGTTATCACACCACCATGCTGCAAGGTATCATTTGGATATAATAAACGAGCACCCACCGCACCGACACCTGGCTGAATAGCGATACTCAGCATTTCTGTTAACCATTCTGGCGAGATCACCTCAATATCGTTATTTATCAGCGCAACATATTTGCCCTTTGCTTGTTTAATGGCTGCGTTGTTTAACGCCGAATAATTAAACGGTCGATTATCACGAAGTACTCTAATGCGTTTATTTTTAACAATACTTGTAAAATAAGCTAAGGCTTTAGGGCAATCCGAATTATTATCCACGATGAGGATTTCATAATTTTTATAAGAGGTTTTAGTTAAGATACTGTCGATACATTGCTTAAGCAAAGCCAGACCATTGCGCGTAGGAATCACTAAACTAACCAAGGGTGCCGTGGCGGGTAAAGTGTAGCTGGCCCTATACATACCGAAGTGTAGTAATTTAACCGTTGCAGCAACGTTAATACGTTTAAAATGATCGTTTAAGCTACGCTCACCTGCGGTTAAGGCATAATTTTTTTCACTACCCGCTTGCGCCGTACTCCCAGGATGGCTACGCCAGTGGTATAGCACTCTGGGTATATGCACAATTTGCTGCGCTTTAAGCTCTGCTGTGCAACGTAAAGCTAAGTCATAATCCTGTGCGCCCTCGTAACCTTCGCGAAAACCACCCAGCTTTCTAACTAATTCAGTACGATAGACACCCAAGTGACAAATCATATTGTGAGAAAGGAACAGATCTGGATTCCAGTCTGGTTTGAAATAAGGATCGTAGCGTTGCCCTGCTACATCTATTTTGTCTTCGTCGGAATAAAGTAGTCCAGCATCAGGATTAGCAACAATAGCATCTGAAATCCAAAATAAAGCCTGTTCAGGCAATAAATCATCATTGTCTAGCAAGGCAAGGTAATCACCTGTGACTAATTCTAGTGCAGAATTAGAGGCCGCTGAGATGTGACCATTTTTCTTCCTAAATATGACCTTAATACGCGCATCCTTATCAGCATAGCGCTTAAGAACTTTACGTACTTTAGAATGTGTTGACGCGTCATCGGCAATACACAACTCCCAGTTTGGATATAACTGCGCTTGCACTGACTGTATAGCCTCTTCGAGCATAGCCAAGGGTGGGTTATAGACGGGCATGAGCACAGAAATAAGCGGCGAATGATGAAGCTGCTTTATTCGAGCTTTAATCTTCTTTCGATCTTGGTCGGATAGCGTATCGTAACGGAGTATCCATTCGCTATATTCACGTTGCTTTGGTTGTTCATAATCAATAACAGGTGGAGACGCACCTGGTGATGCAGAGAAAAGTATACGGCGCTTAATGCCCTTTATACCCTCATCTTTGTATGAGCTACGAACATGTTTAACTAAGCCTAGATAGCCTCCGCACATCGATAAAGCATAATGTATCGCTTTTAAAGTTATTTTTATACGTAGCCGTTGTAAACCAACTAGCCTAATTGGGCTAGTTAATCGCCAACTGGTTGAACCACGAATTTCGGCAACTATCTGATTAAGGTTAGCAATTTGTTGGTCTCGTTCGGCTATAACTTGATCAAGATTAGCGATATGCAGATCCTTTTCAACCACTGATTGGCTTAATCTTGCATTCTGCTCTTCACTATTAATTAAGATTTGTGTATTAACTTTTTTTTGCTCAATAAGCGTATCAACTAAAACAAGTGAACATTCAAGCCGATCAAACTCTTTTCTCCAACGCTCAATATCGCTGCATAAATCAATGTCATCAAACTTAATTTTATCAGATGCTATTTGTAATAAAGATTTGTAGATCTCTGCAGCAATTGGTGGGCATGTATCATCCAAAAATAAATCATCCAGCTCATAAGTCGTGTGTCGTAGTCCATTATCAAGAAACTCCGTTTTATAAGTAAGTAATGCTGTCTGATCAATTTTTAAATCAAATACTGTTGCGATACGATGAAGTTCATTATCAGGTGATTGCATCATACGATCATAGTCAACAACCACACAATTATTACATGAATTAGCCGCCATACTTGTTATAACATGTGACACCCACAAAAAATAACAATGCTCAGCGAACATGTCACCGCGTTTAATCAAAGACTTAACTACACTAAGTGGGTGCCGTATGGCTAAAACATAATTGACCTCTAACTTACAGTAGTCAAAAACTTGCTTCCAAAATGGAAATAATTTTGCTACACGTGGGTTTTTAAAGCCAAAAATCGGTGCATTTATTCGAACTTTCTGGCGCAACAAATTAACGGCATTAAGAAAATAACCTTGCTTTTTTAAAATAGCTATATCGTTTGCAGTAATTGCAGACAAACTATTCCAGTCACTATCAATTGCATTTAAACATTTAATATTAAATTCGTTAAGATCAATATCCTCCCAATAGCCCTTATCATTATCCCCTTTCACTGGCGGCAATAGTCGATCACCAAACTCTACCCCCAGAACTTTCAACCCAGCAGAGATAGCACTGGTACCGCTACGATGCATACCTAACACAACAATTAGTCTATTATTTTTAGCTTGACTAATGCGATGATTGCCCTCTTTTTTTATATTTTGCCTACCCTGCCGGGCAGATCTATTCGGTACTTTTAGCATTTTTATTTGTCCGTTTTAAGGTTAAAACCACCGCCTTTTAGGCGGTTAGATTTATCTATGATTTCTTAGTTATAATAATCAAAAAATAAGAAAAGAGGGTTAACTTATGGATTATCGTTATGGAAGCCACGCGGTTTTTA
>CAIVYW010000504.1 GCA_903910205.1 uncultured Methylococcaceae bacterium
ATGCTTTCTAAATAACGGACTACAAATATCCTTGCAGCCTAAACCGAAAAGAATTTTAGTCATTGCTATGCGATTTCTGGGGGATGTTTTATTAACGACCCCATTGATTCATTCACTAAAGCTTACTTATTCTGAAGCTAAAGTAGATGTGCTGGTATATGCTAATACCGTGGCTATGCTTGAAGGCAATCCTGATATACATCAAATAATAACCACGGTTAACTGTCCAAAGCTTGCAGATTATCGACGATTGTTGCCTCAGTTATTTAGACGCTATGATCTGGCTATGGTGACGCAATCGGGAGATAGGCCGTTTTTATATGGCTTGCTAGCAGCCTCTACACGAGTTGCTGTGGTGCCACAGAAGAACACTACAGGCTGGTGGAAACGTTACTTTGTGCAACATTGGCTTGAGTTTGATGACAATACTCACACAGTTTTGCAGCATTTGAAGTTATTAGATGCGCTCAATATTAAAAAACATTTTATCTTGATTCCTCCGAAATGTAATGATACTGAACAACTGGTCAAACAATATCCTTTTATAATAGCCGATAACGATTATGTGGTCTTACATCCGCATCCACAGTGGACTTATAAGCAATGGCCTAGTGATGCTTGGATAGAGCTAGGTCATTATCTGCATGAGCTGGGTTTAACTTTGGTATTGTCATGTGGGCCTGCACAGCAAGAACTTGATTATGTTGCTGCTATTCAAGGCCAATTACCAGAGGGGACGATCAATTTGGCAGGTGAAGTGTCCTTAGCTCAGTTGACTACTATTATTGCCCAAGCAAAATTATATATTGGACCTGACACCAGCATTACTCATTTAGCAGCGGCCACCGGAATTCCAGTGATTGCTCTTTTCGGACCGACTAATCCGGTAAAATGGGCGCCTTTCCCGATCAATTATCAGTCAGAGCTTAACCCCTTTAATAAAGTAGGCGATCAACAGGTGAATAATGTTTATTTAATGCAGGGTAAGGGTGAGTGTGTACCTTGTGATTTAGAGGGGTGTGATCGTCATCGCTTAAGTCGTAGTCAGTGTTTAGATACATTGATGGCAGACAGCATTAAAAGATTAGTGTGGAGCTTGCTAAATAAAGCTCAATTAAGTCCTAAAATTAAGCATTAAATTATGAATCTAGAAACAAGCAAACAAATCGACCATATTTACGTTCTTAACGTCAAAAAATTTACAGAGCGCCGAGCTTTTATGGAAAAACAGTTAGCTAGCGAGGGATTGAAGGCTGAGTTTATTTTTGACTGGGATGCTGATGAGCTGAGTGATGAGGTAATTGATCGCTATTTTACAAAAGACAATAAGTTAACGGATGCACAAAAATCTTGCGCACTTAAACATATTGTCGCGCTACATAAAGTTTCTGAAAGTAACAGCGAGTTTGTGTTGATATTGGAAGATGATGCAGTTTTTGCAAAAGATTTTAGTTTAGGCTTGCAGCGGGCATTAACACAAAGCACGCAGTTTTCAGATAATAAAGTCATTTATATTGGATCAGGCGGGAATTTCTTTACACCGAAAAGCCAGCGTAAGTCAGGGCAATATTTGTATCTCGGAACTAGAGGGCGATTTGCTGATTCTTATATCATTGATAGCGCTACCGCACAAAAGAGACTGGACTGGATCATGATGCATAAAGTCAGTGAGCCTATTGATAATCAATTTGAACAAATTGACAAGCAATTAGGTATTGAAATAGTGTGGCTAGAGGATCCTGTCGTTGAGCAAGGTAGTAAAAATGGTTTGTTTAATAGTACGTTAGAGCCATCTCCTCCAACTTGGCTGCAAAGTTTCTTATTCGGCTTCGAGAAGCTAAAACGTAAATATATCTATCAATTATGGCGTTAATTAAAAATTCGATGATTTCTTATTCTGTTATGGCAGAAAAGTCCTTATTAACTTGCCGCTATCTGGCAATTGTTGTCGCTATTGCAGCGCCTATTTCTACCGCAGTTACCAGTGTGGCTTGTATAGCCATGCTGGTAACTTGGCTTATATCAGGGCAAGTTTGGCAGGGCCTGAAAGTTTCAGCAAGTCAGCCTGCTGGAAAAATGTTGTTAGTGTTTTTTGCTTGGCTAATGATTAGTAGTTTATATGCTGATACGGTCTGGGCAGATAAAGTAACGACATTACTTAGTTGGAAAAAATTACTCTACACTTTTTTGTTGTTAGGTCTTTTTTATCAAATTGAGTGGAAAAGACGATTTGTTTATTTTTATTTAACGGCTATGTCATTTGCAGCTGTTATTGCTGTTTGTTTTTGGTCGTTAGATATTCAAGTTAGGGGGGCGTTGCCAGGCATTATTATGACCAATCATACGTCACAAAGTATAGCGTTCGTTTTAGCGGTTTTATGTTGTGTTTTTATAGTTAAAGAAGCACTTAGTCTTCAAATAAAAGCTTTGGCAATTGGGTTGATAGTTTTATTTTTCGTTAATATCTTCTTCGTTAGTGCCTCCCGTAGCGGTTATCTAGCCTTGCCTGTGGCTACTTTTTTCTTAATAGTTAATCTTTATGGCTATAAAAAATTACCTCATACTTTAGTGGTGATGGCTATTGCTCTAGTGCTGGTAGCATTAACGTCAAGCACCTTGCAACAGCGTATTAAAGTGGCTTTTGAGGAAAATAAAAACTCTCAAACCAGTGAAACATTAACATCTATAGGTGTTCGCGATATTTTTAGGCAGAATACAATAGAACTCATTAAACAAAAACCGTTGCTAGGTTACGGAACATCGTCTTTTAAGACGGTTTATAGCACTTATGCTGCTACAAAATATCAAGATTGGCGAGGCGAATCAGTATCTGATCCACATAATCAGTATTTATTTGTTTGGTTAGAAAACGGTTTAGTTGGCTTGTTGTTGTTTTTGGCTTATATATATTCGGCTATTAGACAGGGAGTTACTCAAAAGTCCTATGGCGTTATTGGAGCTAGTGTACTTATTGTATTTGTCACTACAAGCTTGTTTAATTCACATTTCAAGACCTTTCCAGAAGGACATTTACTCGCTTTTTTTGTAGGTTGTTTATTATCGCGACAGCCGATAAATAAGGCGGGAGCAAGCATTGTTTAGCGTCATTATCATTACCAAAAATGAAGCCTTTCATATAGCGCGCTGCCTAGACTCAGTGTCATGGGCAGATGAAATCATCGTGCTGGATTCTGGTAGTGAAGATAATACCGTTGAAATATGCAGGTGTTATACG
>CAIVYW010000505.1 GCA_903910205.1 uncultured Methylococcaceae bacterium
ACATCCTCAGTTGCATTAATAAACATAGAGAGTGCAATGTGCATGCCTTGATGTGAAGAACATCGGAAAGCCGTGTGCGGGAAAATCGCATGCACGGTTTGATGAGGGAGGGTTGGCGTAAGCCAGTCCTCTACTCTACCCCACGGGCGACTCGACCCGCTGAACAGCGAGAAATTTATAAAAGATTTTAGGCATGGATAAAATAAATAGTGGTCTGTCCTTATTGTCCCTGCGTCAGAAAATCACATAACATTATGAGTAGCTATAATTCATGAGCTATCTCTTATGGTTTTTTGTGCTCTAGGAAAATCAAAAGTTATGGTGTTATTTGGCGCGTATAGAAAATGCTTATTCCGGTCTACTCGGCTACAATGACGACCATTTTAATTCATTATCCATATTTTATTATTTCATGAGTTCCTTCAATCACCTTTTCAATTCACTTTCTGCTGACTCTAATAAAAAAGGTGAGCAATTTGAAAGAATCACTCAATGGTTTTTGGAGAATGATCCAGAATGGCAAGCCAAAATTGAAAAAGTCTGGTTATGGAACGATTATCCTGAAAAGTGGGCTAGAGATAGAGGGATTGATCTCGTTTGTTTATTCAAAGATGGCACGCATTGGGCGGTTCAGTCTAAATGCTATCATCCTGACTATTCCTTAAAGAAAGCCGATATTGATTCGTTTCTGTCAGAATCCAATCGTAAAGAAATAGCCGGGCGCATTCTAGTCGCCACTACTAACCAGTTAGGTAGCGGTGCAGAACAAGTCATCAAAGCCCAAGAAAAACCAACAGTTTGTGTTCTTTTAGCCCATTTAGAGGATTCTAATATTGTGTTTCCTGTTGATCCTGAAAATTTAACTCAGGTTCAACAAAGAGCAAAGCCGACTCCAAGGCCACATCAAACCGAAGCCATAAACACGGTAATTGAGGACTTAGCGACCGAAGATAAAGGTCAGCTTATTATGTGTTGCGGTACGGGGAAAACTTTTACTTCGTTATGGATAAAAGAAGCCTTAGCATCACAAAACACCTTGGTACTTTTACCTTCGCTGGGTTTACTTTCTCAGACCCTTAAAGAATGGTGTTTTGCTAAAAATGAAGACTTCAGCTTTCTTTGTGTTTGTTCTGATGCCTCTGTCAGTAAAGAAGACGATGAGGCCATTTCTCATACCCTAGATCTTGGTTTTCCTGTCAGCACCCGTCATGAAGAGATTGAACAATTTCTGCTGACTTCCGGCAATAAAGTCATTTTCTCCACCTATCAATCGTCGCCGCAAATTGCCAAAGCCCAAGAAAATCCGGATATTCCCGCTTTTGATATTGTTTTTGCCGATGAAGCTCATCGTTGTGCAGGTAAGGTCTCAAACGATTTTTCTTGCGTGTTGGATGAGGCAAAAATAAGGGCGCGAAAAAGATTATTTATGACCGCTACACCGAGAGTGTTTTCTACCGCAGTCAAAATTGCTGCCGAAGGACGAGGTGTTGAAATTGCCTGCATGGATGATGAACAAGTTTTTGGACGGGTTCTGCATCGTTTAAATTTCGGTACTGCTATTGAACGAGAGCTTTTAACCGACTACAAAGTGATTATTGTCGGTGTCGATAATCCGATGATAAAAGCCTGGATTGATCAGCGTGAATTTCTTCAAACGGATTCTGGTATTGAAGCCGATGCCCAAACCTTTGCCGCTTACATCGGTTTGATGAAAGTGATGCGAGATCATGATTTAAAGCGAGTCATTAGTTTTCATGGCCGGGTAAAGCGAGCACAAGAATTTGCCAGTGGCTTCTTAAATGTTTTTAATTGGGTGGATGCAGAACATAAACCTTCAGGCGTGATGGTGACTGATTATGTCTCTGGCAAAATGAATGCTGGCAAAAGAAGCACAAAAATTAAACAGTTGAAAACGCTTTACGATGCCGAAAGAGGCTTACTGGCTAATGCACGGTGTTTGTCAGAAGGGGTTGATGTGCCCGCTTTGGACGGCGTTGCTTTTATTGATCCGCGCAAAAGCCAGGTTGATATTGTGCAAGCGGTGGGGCGGGCAATCCGGAAAAGTGATAATAAAAGCCACGGGGTAATTATCATCCCTGTGTTTATTGGCGACAGTGATAATCCTCAAATAGAACTAGAAAACAGTCGTTATAAACCCATTTGGGATGTTTTAAATGCCTTAAAGTCGCATGATGATGTGCTTGCCGAAGAGTTGGATAATTTTAGAACGTCATTAGGGAGAAATAAAGGCGGTTCTGGCGGCGGTTTTTCAAAAATTACAATTGATTTGCCGCGCACCGTGGGCAATGAGTTTATTACTGCCCTAAATACGCGAATTGTTGAGGTGACAACTGTTTCTTGGCATTTTTGGTATGGGTTGTTGTTGGATTATGTTGAGGAGTTTGGTCATGCGAGGGTTCCTAACAACAATTTAAAATATCAAAACTTCAACTTAGGTTCATGGGCTTCAGAACAAAGAAAAATAAATGCAAAAAATAAACTTCATTTAGACAGAATTCAAAAACTTGAGTCATTGCCGCAGTGGTCTTGGAGTATATTTGAAGACCAATGGACAGCAATTCAGAGCATTCTAGCGCAG
>CAIVYW010000506.1 GCA_903910205.1 uncultured Methylococcaceae bacterium
CCGACGTTCTTTTAAAACCACATCGGCAGAGCGTGAAATTAAATTATCACCAAAACCATGGGCGACAGCAGCCAGTGTCTTCATAGAACAGGGGGCAATAATCATGCCCTCGGTTTTAAAGCCGCCACTGGAAATACTCGCTGCAATATCATTAATGCCATGAGTTACATCGGCCAAGGCCATTAATTCAGCACGCTTCATATCCATTTCATGCTTTAAATTAACCACACCGGCAGAAGAAATGATTAAATGCGTCTCCCATTCGGGCTGTGCTTGTAATACCTGTAACATACGTACACCATAAATAGCACCGGTTGCGCCCGTCATAGCAATAATTAAACGTTTTTTTGGTAGCATGAGTAAGAAAGGCTTAAAAGCGAAAGAATCTGTTTAAAAAACTGGAGTGCCATCATGATTGATGGCTTAAACAACGCCTAACGCCGTTGTACTCCAGTAGGGTAAACTTTAAAGAAGTTTGCGTAGGTCGGTTTAGACGCTAGCCGTAACCTGACACACTACGGTTGTATCGGGTTACGCTGTCGCTAATCCGACTTACACCTTAACTCTATAAACTGGTCCGTTGCCGACACTAAAGCATCTATCATGTCCGCCCCTTGGGCAATATGTCCAGCATTCGGTAATATCTGGTACTGTGCTTGCGGCATGGCTAGCTGTAGTCGCATACCGGCTTCTATGGGACAGACAAAATCCTGACGACCATGAATAATAATGGTGTTGATGGCTGATAATAGCACACAGTTTTCTAAAATCTGGTTTTCTTTAATAAAATAATGCTGCTCGGCATAATGTAATTCCATACGCGCTTGTTTAACCATTTTTTCGCTGACATGCTCATTTTGCTCGCAAGCGTGATAAGCGTTACCTAAAGCGACTTGCGCCCCCCACGCCATCCATTCTTTAGCGGCTCGTCTTTTTGCCAATTCATCAGTACCCCATAAGGCATCATATAGGGCTTGGGTGGGCTGAGCCCTGCCAGATTCAGGCAAACTGTCGATCAGCTTTTGCCATTGTTCAGGATAAATACGATTAGCGCCGTCTTGGGCAAACCAGTCTAAATCTGCTTGTCTAGCCAAAAACACCGCACGAACGATTAAGCCGGCAACGTGCTCAGTATGCTGTTGCGCATAAAGTAAGGCCAGCGCTGCGCCCCATGAACCACCAAACACCAACCATTGCTCGATAGCTAAGGTTTGCCTGATGCTTTCCATATCGGCGATTAAATCTTGAGTGGTATTGTGTTCCAGTTCACCAAACGGCAAAGACTGGCCACAACCACGCTGATCAAAAAGAATAATCTGATAATGTTCGGGATTAAAAAAGCGCCGATGATCGGGCTTAGTGCCAGAACAAGGGCCACCATGTAAGAAGATGACGGGGAAACCTTCAGGATTACCGCTGAGCTCGACATACACTTGATGCTTGCTGCCGGTTTCTAAAAAGAAGGTGTGGTAAGGGGCTAGTTCAGGATATAGAGTTTTCATTATTTATTCGGATTAAGCGATCTAATAAAACATCTTCTACGTTACGACGGGCATCAATAACGGCTAAAACAAAAACCGCTTTATCAACGATTCGATACACAACGCGCCACGGAGCCATAATAATTTCTCGATATAAGCAAATACCCTGACTATATAACTCAGGAACCACTCGCCCTCTCTCCGGAAATAAAACCAACGTTTCCGCTTGTGCTTTAAGCTTATTAAAAGTCTCTTTTGCTGCAAGCGGGCTATCTTTCTTAATATAGCTAAGAATAGCCAGTACATCGCTTTGGGCTGTTTTCGTCCAGATGACTTGATAATCAGCCGTCATTTTATGTTCAACAGCTTTTCTATATTTTGAAAAACCTGAGCTTGCTCTAGCGTATCTCCTTTTCTTATATCTTCTTCACCCATAGCCAGCAACTTAAGCAAGCCTATGGTGTTTCTCATATTTTCGTAACTTTCGGTATCTTGCAATACTGCCTTGGGCTCACCATTTTGAGTAATGATGATAGGTCTATGAGTCTCATTAACCTGTTTTAAAATATCAGCAGACCTAGACTTTAAATAGCTGACGGGGCGTATATCCTGAGAAATGCTCATAACGATGCGTATTGTCTTTTTATAGGACTAAATTAGGGGCCATAATAAGGTTTTGCAAACCACCCTGTAAAGTTAAAAGTATCAATAAACAGCCAAGGTGCGTTTACAGTGCAGCTAAAAACGGAGTGTTACCGACGAATATTTATTAAAAATAAATCGCGCTCACTGACCAATACTGGCCGGGGTTTGCAACCCCGACCGAAACGTTTAGATTTCGATAACTTCGAAACGTGAGTAACGGGGTTATAAACCCCATCACGCTTTGGCTTACACCTTATCTGTGAGCTTGGAGTAAAACAGCTTTAGCTGTTTTAAAAGGCAATCACTGAAGCTCAGCACTCCTAGTATTTAGCTTAGTCAATGCCGGTCGGGTTTTGGAAGCCAGTGTATCGCACTTTTTTAACCTTGCGGGAAAACTTGCCCACTGCGCTTATGGCTTTTGTACATCTGCCTGTAGGTCTGAGGCATCAGCTTATAAGTCAGCAGCGCACTAAAAAACTTGAGAATATTTGCCATTGAGTTTTAAGCAGTTGTATAAAGTTGGCCAGCCAGTGTATCGCAATATTTACCCTTGCAAAAAAAGCTTGCCCACAGCGCGGATACTGTTGCACATCCGTATGTACCTCTGCAGCTTAAGCTCGTAAGTCAGCAACACGCTAAAGAAACTGGCATGCACTAGCTGTAGAACACTAGCCGACTGTATGAAACCTACAATCTTCTGCTAAAAAGTCCGCTCCCCCTGTTTGCAGGCTTAAAGCGATAGCTAATAACTTTTAGTACGCGGCCTCTAAGCTTCCAGCCTGCGCTAGAGACTTAACTGATTAATAACTGATGTTACGCAGCCATTCAGC
>CAIVYW010000507.1 GCA_903910205.1 uncultured Methylococcaceae bacterium
CGAGTGTTTTGGCTTAGCTTGATGCGTATGGGTTGCAAACCCCGTACAGAATGGGGTTTAATCGTTCATTTTTAGATAGGGTTCTCCTAAGCGTAGACGAAGGACGAAGACTTCACCCTTTTTCATGTATATCTGTTTGCTATCTAACGGTTAATACCTGATAATTTTGCCTATTCGGTTATATTCTTTGATCAGATGAGTAAACCACCCATTATTGCACCTGTTACACACCTAATAAGTTACTCATGAACCTAATAAAGCGCTTAATTAATTATAAAATAACCCCCTTAATATGCCTGTTATTGCTATCTGCATGGCTATCGCAACAAACCTTAGCAGCTACGACTATTCAGGTCTCTACAGATCGTAACCCTGTAAATATTAATGAATCATTTAAAATAACCTTTACAGCTAACCAGTCACCTGATGATGACCCTGATTTTAGTTCTTTAGAACAGGATTTTTCTGTACTTAATCAAAGTAGCGGTAGTAGCTCATCGTGGATCAACGGAAAATCGGCTAAAACGTTACAGTGGTCATTATCGGTCATGGCTAAACATGCCGGCACGCTCATCATTCCTGCCGTGAAATTTGGCCATGATGTCACCTCACCCTTGCAGATTTCAGTGACTGAAGCTATCACGACTAAAGCCAGCAATAATGATGAGGATATATTCCTTGAGGTTGAGGCATCACCCAAAGAAACGTATATACACACTCAAGTGTTATATACCTTACGTTTATATACTAGAGTTGATCTTGCACAAGCTCGATTAGATGAACCTGAATTGGCAGATGCCGTCATTGAAAGATTGGGCGATGACAGTCGTTTTAATACCCAGCTGCATGGCTTAGATTATTCAGTGACTGAACGAAAATATGCTATTTTTCCGCAAAAAAGTGGCAAGCTGACTATAAAGCCTTTAGTGCTAACGGTGGAATTAATAAGTAACAATCGCCCTAACTATAATGGTTTTTTTAATTCTCAAGCCACCAAAACCAAACGTATCGAATCTAAAGCCATCACACTGGATGTAAAACCTGCGCCCGCAGCGTTTACCGGAAAACATTGGTTATCGGCGCAGCAATTAGTTTTAAAACAAGACTGGTCTGGCGATATTGAACACATGAAGCTAGGTGAACCGTTAACACGCACCTTAACCTTATTAGCTAAAGGGGCAACCGTCAGTCAACTTCCCGAGCTCAATACCACTCTAAGCAATGATCAATTAAAAGCGTATCCTGACCAACCCGTACTGCAAGAGCAGAAAAAAACGGATGGCGTCATTGCCTTTAGAGAAGAAAAAATAGCGCTGATACTTTCAAAAGCAGGTGATTATCGGTTACCGGCCATACAAATCCCTTGGTTTAATACGGTAAGCCAAAAAATGGAAATGGCTGAAATACCAGAAACCCTATTAACGGCGCTTGCAAGTGCCAAAACTGTAGTCAGTAGCCCACAGATAACACCTGTTACCACGCAAGCCATCACAACGACGCCAACCATTACTACGCGGCCAGAAACTAATTATTGGTTATGGAGTAGCTTACTTTTAGCCATCGGTTGGTTCATAACCGTTATAGTCTTTTTAAAGCGACGCACAAAATCAGAGTCGTTTACTCAGGATGCCAGTGTAAATTCTGATATAACTGATTGTATCAAGGCGCTAAAAAAAGCCTGTAGTCAAAATGATTCACAAGCGTCTAAAAACGCCTTAATTGCTTGGGGCAGACTGACTTTTAATCAATCGACTCTAGGAGGTATTGCAGATTATTGTGATGTTCGCTTAAGAGAGGAAATTTTGCATTTAAACCAGAGTTTATATGGCAAAGCGAGTAAGGAATGGCAAGGTAACACGTTGTTTCAAGCCTTTACTGAAAATAAAGCCCGACAAAAGAAAACGGTAGCTAAAGATAACAGCTTAGAGCCACTAAATCGCTTATAACAATTGACTACCCACTTAAGACGGGACGCTTTTAATCGTTCACTTTTAGATAGAGCTCTCCTAAGCTCAGCCTAAGGGCGAAAGCTTAAGGCTAATATCTGTCACGACTTAAGCTCGACTCCTAGACTTAATCTTTCGTCTTGAGCCTTTTGTCTGGGCTGAAGCTGTCCCGCTTTAAGTAGACAGCCAGTTATTAGCCCATCAATGCGTTAACTCGTTAATGTAGCCTTACCAAGTTCTAATATCACCGGTATCTAAGTGTACAAAATTATTATACGGGTAAAAACCTACACCGCCCTGTGCCATACTTAAGGCGGCATCTTTAATAGTGCTGGCGCTCATGCCTTCGATACGAATATCTATAGCTCGACCTTGCATGTGAAGACTATGCTCGGCAACACCTGGTGTATTTTTACGTAATTGAGCATTTGTAAACGGCGACCTATATCCCGACACAATGCTCATCGGTTTAGTGATGCCTAGTATTTCATTTAAATCAAATAATTGATCAAGTAATGCGGTATCAATGGGATGTATATCATCGGTATGGTAATCACGCATTAAATAATTAATTTCTTCCAATGCCCCATGAACATAACGACCTTGTTCAAAATAAGTTAACTTTAATTTATCCCC
>CAIVYW010000508.1 GCA_903910205.1 uncultured Methylococcaceae bacterium
CCACGGCACATCGTAAGCAATAACCAATTGGTGCCCAACAAACACTTGTATTTCTAACACAGGGTGGTGACCTGATTTCTGTGTTAATCAAACCCCATTAAATGTTAATTAACTATGTTAATCAATTGATGTTATAATAACCTATGTTAATTAAGTAATGGGGTGATTTATGAAATATGGATACGCAAGGGTCAGTACCAATCAACAAGATACCAAGTTACAGATTGATGCTTTGTTGGCTGCTGGATGTACAAAGATATACGAAGAGAAAATCTCTGGTGCCAAAACCGATAGACCCGAACTAAACCATTGTCTCAAAGCGATGAATGAAAATGATGTGCTGGTCGTATGGAAACTGGATAGATTAGGTAGAAGCCTGCAACATTTAATATCGGTAGTGCATACATTAGAAGCAGAGAACAAATGCTTCCAATCACTGACCGAAAACATTGATACCACTTCTCCAACTGGCAAATTGATATTCCATATCTTTGGTTCATTGGCAGAATTTGAACGCGGTCTAATACGCCAGCGCGTTATGGCTGGATTAGAAGCCAGTCGTAAAATGGGCACGAAGTTCGGCAGACCAGAGGCATTATCAAAATCAGATAAAGAGATGGCAATTACTATGTTTAATGGTGGTGCTACGAAAGGCTCTATTGCCCAACATTTTGGTGTTGCCAGACAAACCATCTATGCTTTATTGAAGGAAGTTGAGCCCTGTTAAAGGTGCTGTTTTGGCAATAATAAAGGCAGTTATCGTGATTATTTGCCATTAAATCAGCTCAATATAGCTCGTTTTGAACTGTTATTGCGCGTCAATGCTTATGTATCAGTAATTAGTGCCTGAACGAAAAAGCCAGTTTTCAAAAAAACCAGCTCAAAATCAGGAAATATTTTTTTGAAAACTCTTTCAGTTGCGCAATAAACGACTCATTTTCTGATTTACCATCAGTTTTTCAGAATTATTCCTAACAATCGCAAATTATAAGCGCACCTTTCCTGTGGATAACCTGTTGGCTGTTCTCAAAAAAGCGTCAGGCAGCTAGTTTTTGTTGCTCGCTAAAAAGCCTTAGCCGTTCCATGTCGCGTTTAATTGTGCCGAGCTTTTGAATATTACGCGATAACACGGCTAAGCCAACATAACGCTCGAAGGCTTCAATTCCATGATCAAGGCACTTATCCAGCCCATGTACTTCTAACGCATTAATAGCCGATTCTACGGCGGAATGTTGCTTTTTTGCCTGTTTAAATTCCGCTGCGTATTCACGATTCTGGTCGGCTTTGGATAACTTGCCTTTTTTGGGTAAAACGACTTGCTCAATGAGGGCTTTTAGGTCGGTTTGATTGGCCGGACTGTGGAAGCCTTTGTCAAAACTACAGGCGTTAAAGCTTGGGAATTTTGCTTGAGTCGCTTTAACCATCGGCACGGCGACTTTGTCATCAGTAGTCTTTTTCATAACTTGACTGTGTAAGATAAAACCATGATGGTCTTCCATAATGCAGACCCGCAAGCCCAGTTCAACGGGGACTCCGGCTTTACCTTTGCTGATCCATTCGGTGTGGGGCTGAAACAAGGAAAAGACTTTTTCATCATGGGGAATGGTTTCACCTTGAATAGCGCGACGTCTAATCTGCTCGATTTGACGTTCGGCATGCAGGCTAAAAGTGCTCAGGTCGGTAAGCAACACTTCTGGTATGTGAAAGTCATTTTTTAATGTCAACATACTGGCTTTAGTGCGCTCAAGATAGAACCCTGCCAAATCAATATAGTCCTGGTAGGCCTGTTTGATCTCAAGTGCTTTGGCGGCCTTGATAGCGTCATTTTTTGACGTGGAATGTTTGAGTTTTTGCAGGTTGCGATACAGCCTTTTAAATTTAGACAGGTTGTGCTTATGCAGTCGCCATTCAGGTAAGGCATGTTGCATGCCCCATTTGACGCATGTCCGAATCAGAATCCGGATCGCGTCATGCAGTAAACTGATATCGGTTGGAAAATGCACGTTGGTTTTTAACACGAAAGAATCACAACGGCCTCTGATCAACGCATGAATATCCAGATCCAGTAATTGATAGCCGGCTCGAATGACTTCAGTACTGATACGCGTCATGATGGCTGGCGTAATCAGGTTGAGATTGTCTTTCAAGGTTTGCAGGCGATAGCGTTTGTCGGCATCGAAGCAACCAAGTCCGAGCATTTCACGTAGGGTGTTATGCTGATTGGCCAACTCCAGAATGCGATCATAGTCTGTATTCAGTCCTACGCGTAACGATCCTAAAACCAAAATCGACCATTGATTCATACCGGGGCGGCCTTTGTCGATGGCAACGGTTTTTGTCACTTCGGCGTCAATTTTAGTAGGCACTACTTCCTCCAGTATTTTAAAAACAGCATCCCTTAATGGCTGAGTCGTATAAATGTGTTGCAAGCCCAGCAAGATGCTCGGAATATCATCACGGGAGGAAGCATCTATTTTGATATCGGCAATGTCGCGTTGACCGATGCTCATTTGTGGAGGAAATACTTTTCTCATCGGGAGTTTTCCAACGAGAATTTGAAAGCTGAGGCGCTTGTCCGAGAGGTAGCTTTCGCCAAGCCCTTTTCGATGAAAACAATGTTCATAATTATCAGTAAGTTACTTGAATTTAGCATTTTCTACTCCAATAGGCTGTTATTTAATTCTCAATGGCCTATTTTATCGCAACTTATTGTTTTGTATCAAATTATTTATTATCGTTCAAACACTAATTAGCCTGTATATGAGCAAGAATGCAGACTAATTTAGTGTCTGGTCCAGCCAAATAGGGGTAGAATAATAAATGACCACATAGGTGGTACACATAGACCGCAAATGACTGGGGTTTATGCGATTAAGTGCTTGATTTGTTTAATTCTACGAATTAGAGATATTGAATCTCTCCGGGCG
>CAIVYW010000509.1 GCA_903910205.1 uncultured Methylococcaceae bacterium
TACTGCCAGAAGAAAATCACCTGAGAACACCGGAATTGCAATACCACAAGTTAAGCCAGCTTTCTTAGCTGCAGCTGTACGTTTAAAGTAAGACTGTGCAAATTCTTTCAGCACTAGCGGACGACCTTCTGCCCAAGCTTTCCCTGGTAAACCTTCATTATAAGCAAACTGTTGTTGTTCACTGGCTGCCTTAAACTTAACTAAGCCTCCATATAAACCAGAATCAAACTCCAAATGGGTACGTTGTTTATCAGGAACCCATATTTCTGTGACTTTAATAAACGTTTTCATAGTGTTTAGTGTTTATTTAAATAATTCCGACATGGCAAGCACATTCTTTGCCATTTCACCTAAACTAATATGCCTATCCATAGCTAGCTTTCTCAGTGTGTGATAAGCCTCATCTTCTGTAAAGTTTTGAGTTTTAATTAAAATAGCTTTAGCTCTATCAATCAGTTTTCTATCTTCAAGTTTTGCACAAGCCTCTTCCAGCGCCTGTTTTAGTGCTTGATTATGTTTGAATCTAGCCATCGCAACGCTGACAATACTATTAAGCCTTTTAACATCAAGTCCATTGACGATATAAGTGCAAACCTCTGCCTTGATCACCTGATGAATGCTGTCACTATTATCATCAGTGGCAAACATAATGATGGGCATAGCTGATAATAGCTGTTGAGCTTGTAAATCAGCCAACAACTTTTTAGAAGGTGACTGTAGATTAAACATAAGCATATCCGGTGTAATTTGTTTGATAAGCTTTAAAAAATCAGGATCATAGTGGCTTTTAAGACATAGATAACCCGCTTCATTAAGAGCACTCTCCAGAGCGCTGCAAGTCGAGTCGCTTTCAATCAATAATACATTAAGCCTATTCATGAGTAAGGATGAGCCAGCGATTTAGTGAATAGGGCGTTGGTGCACCAACGATGTCGCATTTGAAACGAAGCAGTTTTATATAATGCAGATAATATGCCAATAACTATAAAACAATAGTGCTAATAGCATTTTTACTTTTATTAATAATAACATAGAGGATATTAAAGATAAAATCTCCACACTTAATGAAGCGTAAAAATAACTCAATACGCATCAAAACAGTGCAGAAATAAGCATTAATCGCTTATTTTAAAACAGGACACTAAGCCTAATGTTACTTAGCTAAGATCTTAAACTGACTACAAAAGCGATATTCGCTATAGGGTAAAAGTTCTATTTCATTAGAACCGATATTGCCGGTTTCTAAACATAGAAAAGATTGATAACTCTCTGGCGCTAAATCTTCAAATTTCTCTGATCTTATTAACCAGGGATTCCAAACCACTGTACTTTTATGACTACTAGAACGAATCTCAATTCGGCGCTTTAAAGCGGCATCCTCAATAATTAAGGTACTTTCAAGGCCGTTATAAATCCGATCGACTTCGGCATTAATAGTCAACAGATCCGTTTGATATTTTTGTGCGTCATCATCACACTTATCTATATACTTCGAACCCTCCAGACCTAAAATCTGTACTTGGTTTATATTGCCAACCTTAAAATAGCTATGAAAAGCCTGTGTGATGGTAAACGCTTGATCACCCAAATTACGCGTCAATAACTCCAAACCAAGCTCGCTACCGATAGAA
>CAIVYW010000510.1 GCA_903910205.1 uncultured Methylococcaceae bacterium
ACAAGGTATTGAGCAAGCCGATGCCCGCGTTATTTCTTTTGCAGAAATTCCTACTGGTGCGACCTTTCCTAAAAAGAATATGTTATTGCTGATCAGCTTTATAGGCGCGGTATTTATTGCTATCAGTGTGGTGTTTGTTATTGATCAGATTAATCCTGGAATACGTTCACCAGAACAAATTCATGAGCTATTTAACCTATTTACCATGGGTATTATTCCTAAGCATCAAGATACAAAGGATACTCCGTTTAATTATATAGTCTCTAAGCCACAGTCTGGTTTGGCAGAGTCTATCAATACCTTACGTATTTCTCTAAGTTTGTTAAATCCTGATGCCGCGGTTAAGTCGATTTTGATTACTTCATCGGTGCCGGGTGAGGGTAAATCAACCTTAGCGTTAATGCTTGCTCGCTTATCAGCGAGTGCCGGACAGAGTACGGTTATTATTGAGGCGGATATTAGACGACCAGCGATTATTAAAACTTTAGGTCTAGAGGAAGAAGATGCTTTAGGGCTCACAGATTTATTGAGTAATCATGAATTAACATTGGCTGATGTGTTGATAAAGGATCCTTTAACAAACATGATGATTTTGTCCAGAGGAAAAACCGGTTATGTTAATCCTTTAGATTTATTTGCTTCAAAACGCATGCGTACCATTATGCAAGACTTACGAGAGCAATTTGATTTAGTGGTCGTCGACTCTGCGCCAATTATGGCAGTACCGGATGCTCGAGTTTTACAGGGTTTGGTTGATAAAACTATTTATCTCATAAAATGGGATGCTACACCTAAAAAAGTCGTCCGTAGTGGTTTACATTTATTGATAAAAGACGGTAATAGCAATTTGGCGGGGGTAGTGCTACAACAAATTGATTTGAAGCAATATGGTCGATATGGTGATTATAGCTATTACTATCAATATGGCTCGAATAAATCCTACTGCTCTGAATAATTTGAGCATGGTTAAATTTAAGTTACAGAGCCTATCGGCTGTCATTTTAGGTTTGCTTTGTTTAGCGGTACTCATATTGGCAGTACCTCGGTTTGTAGCTAGTTTGTATGCACTCTATCCGGAATCTGTTTTAAGCCAGATGCCGGCACATTTACCAACGGATACTTATCTAAACAGTATTAAGGCGTTGGATGATGCTTTAACTTGGGATGATAATCCTGAGTATTGGCAGGCCAAGGGGTTATGTTTTTTGGCCTTGCTCAATTTTTCTAATACTTCTGTGGTTCAGCGGCGCTTGTGGTTAATTGACGCTAAATTGGCTATAAGTAAGGGGCTTAGTGGTTCACCGGTTGATGCCTTTGCTTGGTTTCGTTTGGCGGTTGTTAATAAGATGCTTAATGTTGATGCAATAAGTGAGGACTTACGGTTGTCTTTATATGCTGGACGTGTAGAACCTGAACTGCTTATGCACAGATTGGAGTTGGCTTATTTTTCTAGCCTAGTTTTAGGATCAGATGAATCAGGGTTGTGGCTTAAGCAAGTGAACTTGGCATGGCAATTGACGCCCACTAAACTCGTGGCATTTGTTATTGAAAATCCTTATGCCCAAGAGTGGGTTGAGTCTGCGTTTGTATATGATGTGGAACAATTAAAGCATTTTAATCAGGCTTATGATAACGCTACTAAAAAGTCTATTACAACGCGCACCCACTGAGTTAGCTTTTAAAGGCTTGCCAGATAAGCATCGTATTTATGCGGTGGGGGATATCCATGGGCGTCTTGATTTATTAAAAGAGGTGCATGAAAAAATTAGCGCGCATGCACTCGCTTATCAGGGCACTAAGATGGTGGTCTATTTAGGTGATTATATTGATCGTGGACCACACGCGAAGCAGGTAGTTGACTATTTATTAGCCCAAGCACTGCCTAATTTTAAATCGATTTATTTATTAGGTAATCATGAGCAAATTTTATTGCAATTTCTTGAAGGTCATTCTTTAGATATTGCTCATGAGTGGTTTGGCTTTGGTGGCTTAGCAACTTTGCAAAGCTATGGTGTAACGCTTAGGGGGATTCCTACCCAAAAAGATTTACCCAGATTACAGGCTGAGTTTGCAGAAAAATGCCCCGTTAC
>CAIVYW010000511.1 GCA_903910205.1 uncultured Methylococcaceae bacterium
CCTGTTATTACAGATCAAACCCATAATTTTGACGGCCCTTTAGCCGGTATCTTAACAACCCTGATCTATACAGATGCTGAGCTATTGCTGGTTATGCCTTGTGACACGCCCTTTTTTAAGGCAGAACATTTACAACGACTATTGACTGCTAGGGCAGAGCACGATGCCGATATTGCTATCGCCTTTGATGGCACACAACGACACCCGCTATTTTTAGCGCTTAAAACGTCATTAGCCCAGAATCTACATGACTATTTGGCTAGTGGTCAACGTAAGGTTGGTGATTGGCTAAAATCGCTTAATAGCGTCAATGTTGATTTTAGCCATGAGCCCGACATCTTTATAAATATTAATACCCCAGATGAATTAGCCGCACTTGAAGCTCAAGATAAATATTTAGAAAAGGAGGGTTAGTTTATTGACAGTCCTCTTGGACTCGGGATATTTATCAAGAAGCTTTGAGTTCTCAATAATCGACTAATTAGTATTTTCTGTCATCGGCTGGGGGTAACTTACTTAATGGTTCTGCCAAAGCTGATTTAACAACCTTACTAATGCCTGTAGTTACTTCAGTGGAAGCTTTTTTAATAGGCATAGTGAACACCTTAGCTATTGGCTCTTTTACTAGCGAACTAGGCATTTTCTCGCTGTCTTTTTTAACTGCTAACTTGGCTTCATTAATACTCACCACTTTATTAACACTGGTCTTATCACTGACAGGCAAGTCCTTTTTCACCACCGGATTGACATCCACCTTAGTTACAGGCATTTCAAATGCTTTAACTAAAGCAGCATTGTTTGAAGTCATTATGGGCTTTGGTTTTTCTACACTCGCTATTTTTGTAACAGGCACTGCTAACGACTGAACTACAGCCGTATTACTTGACGTTACCACAGGCTTTGGTTTTTCTACACTCGCTACTTTTGCAACAGGCACTGCTGACGGCTGAACTATAGCTGTATTGCTTGACGTTACCACAGGCTTTGGTTTTTCTACACTCGCTATTTTTGTAACAGGCACTGCTAACGACTGAACTACAGCCGTATTGCTTAACGTTACCACAGGCTTTGGTTTTTCTACACTCGCTACTTTTGCAACAGGCACTGCTGACGGCTGAACTATAGCTGTATTACTTGACGTTACCACAGGCTTTGGTTTTTCTATACTCGCTATTTTTGCAATAGGCACTGCTGACGACTGAACTACAGCCGTATTACTTGACGTTACCACAGGCTTTGGTTTTTCTACACTCGCTATTTTTGCAATAGGCACTGCTGACGACTGAACTACAGCCGTATTACTTGACGTTACCACAGGCTTTGGTTTTTCTACACTCGCTACTTTTGCAACAGGTACTGCTGACGGCTGAACTATAGCTGTATTACTTGACCTTACCACAGGCTTTGGTTTTTCTATACTCGCTACTTTTGCAACAGGTACTGCTGACGGCTGAACTATAGCTGTATTACTTGACGTTACCACAGGCTTTGATTTTTCTACACTCGCTACTTTTGCAACAGGTACTGCTAACGACTGAACTACAGCCGTATTGCTTAACGTTACCACAGGCTTTGGTTTTTCTATACTCGCTACTTTTGCAACAGGTACTGCTGACGGCTGAACTACAGCCGTATTACTTGACCTTACCACAGGCTTTGGTTTTTCTACACTCGCTATTTTTGCAACAGGTGCTGCTGACGGCTGAACTAAAGCAATTTTTCTTGACGTTATTACAGCCATTGGATTTTCAATAACTATTTCCTGATCTTCTGGCTTTACCAGTACCTCTTTTTTAGTTAAGCCATTAATCAACGGCGATAACGTAGGCTTCAGAAATTTCATTATTTGCACGGGCAATGAACTGGTAAAGTGATAAAGCCCTGCATTCTCACCCTCTACATAAGCGGTTATAACGCCAAAGTATTGTTCACCAATAAAGAAGGTAAAAGTAGCCGCACGACTCACAAACTTTGATTCTATCAGTCTTCCTCCAGCGCCCCATATTTGCTTACGATGATCTCCTGTACCTGTTTTACCACCCACTGACAATAACCGACCCTTCTCATCTTCATAGATACCATTGAGTCTTGAGGCGGTACCCTCTTTAACGACACCCACTAAGGCACCTCTGGCTACTTTGGCAATTTCTGGGGCAAAAATTCTCTCGCCCGAGGTGATCGTCTTATTAAGCAGCGTTTCATAAGGCGTACCTTGGGCATAATGCAAACTATCAAAACGCACCACCGGTAATTTTATGCCATCATTAACTAGAATCCCCATCAACTCGGCTAAGGCTGCAGGTCTATCGCCTGATGCACCAATTGACGTTGCATAAGAGGGGGTTAGTGCCTCAAAAGGATAGCCTACACGCTTCCAAGCGGCATGAATTTTATTAAAGGCATCTTCTTCCAGCAAGGTCATAATACGTTGCTGCTGCGCATTTTTGCGATGATTCTTAAATAACCATTGATAAACGTCCTGACGTTCATCGGCACTGGCGACCATAATCTGTTCTTGAGTCGCTTTAGGATGTTTGGCTAAATACCCGACCAACCATAATTCCAAGGGATGAATCTTAGTAATATAGCCCTGATCTTGTAGATCAAATTTTTCTACTGAAAATTTATCAAACAAACTATCCGAATCGTAGTCATTAATCATGACTGTTTTTTCTAAGTGTTCATTAAGAAAAGCATTTAAGGCCGCCTCATCTTGATTAGGATAGATCGCTCTAAACAACATCGTTAAGCGCACTGAAGTAGGCACTATTCTGCTAGCTAATATTGCCATGACCTCTTTAGGCGTTTTACCTTGATACCTAGCATAAAAACGTTGCAAATAAACACGTCCTTCATTATCGGCAAATCGCTGTAAATATTCATTACGTTTAGGGTCATCAGGGCTATCTAGCCAACGTGCAAGACCTTCTGGTTTATAGAGGTGATGATAAACAATTTCACGCATCAAACGTATAAACACTAAGTTAACAGAATCGCGTAACGCATCACGCACTGACATCATTTTCCGATCTTCATCGGACGTAAAATTATTAAAATGATGTAAGCCACCTCCCGTAAAAAAATATTCACCGGGGCTTGAAGAATAGGTTTTATCAAGCGCTAGATTAAGTAAATCTTCTAAATTAATTTTAGGCGATATCAGTAACTGCTCAACTACCCAACTCGACAAATAATCTCGTGTGTGCAGCTCTAGCTGAAGCTGATTTAAATCATTAATAGATAATTTTTTGTACTGTTGATAAACATCGGTAACCAACTCAAGATAATGCACCATGGTGCGTAGCTTAGAAGTAGAGCCTAAATCGATTCTTATACCCTCGTTAATATCCAAAGGTTGATCATAACTATCGGTCTGAATTCGCAATAGATTGCCGGCATTGCTACGCTCAAATAACATCAGACTATAGACTATCGGTTTAAGATCGGTGTTTTCATTCAGCAGTCGCAAACCCAGTATACCTGCTTTGCGAGCGGCCTCAGGTTGACTCAATTGCTTAAGCGCAGTCGTTACTGCTTGCTGAGTGTCATAATCTAAGGTTGTTTTAACCGTTAAATCTAAGCGATCTAGTTCATAATTTGATCTAACACCTAAAGCTTTAGCCAGACGGGTACGTAGTACATTTTGCGTCTTTCTTTCGGCCATAAACTTGGCTGGTTCACTAGTAGCACGATGAGGGCGTACGTTCGATAATTTTAAAGCTGCATGGCGCATGGCAACAGACACTACACCTTGTTCGGTCATAATCCGTAAATATCTATCGGTAAGCCTTTGCAAGGCGTCATAACCTCGCCCCAGAAAATAAGAGGGTCTTCTTTGCGATAATAATATATTTAACACTTGTCGATAAGCGAGTGCCTGTTGTGGGCTAATCTGTCTAGGCGGTTTTAACGCATCCGCGTCAAGTAAAAGATTAATCTGGTCAAAATCAGCATTAAACCAAGCGGATAAGCCATCACCTAAGCCATGTACTTCACCAAGCTTAGGCGTAGCCGCTAATGGCATAGAATTTAAATAAGACAACGCTATTTCTTGTCTCATTTTAAGCGTATTCGGCCCCATTAAATAAGCACGTACTGAAGCCGACCCAATCTGACGAAACTTATCAACAATGGAATTGGTGTAACCATTCTTTGAATGTCGGTATTTTTCTAGTTGAGTCGCCAGCGTACTTCCACCTGGAACTGCGCTAGAGGCACCTAACTTATGAGCCATTAATTGCAAACCAGCAAAACCTAAGCGATCCCATTCAATAGCCGGATTAACAGTACCATTATTGTCGCTCAGTAATTCTCTATTTTCTATAAACAGCAAGGTATTAAGAATTAATGGCGGAATAGCTTTAAAATTTGGGTAACCATACGTAGGAAATAGTGCATTAAATACGACTTGATCGTTTTTATCAGTAATACGTAGTCCAGCCTGACTTTTTTCATGATAAGCCGTAAATAAGCCATAATCTGCCAATTCAGCCATCATGGGCGAAACATAAGCTTGTGAGGTCACACTAAAGCCCGTCTTTTCTAAGTGCTCGATGATATCAGGTAATAAGGTATAACCTAACCTTTCGTCATATGGGCCATACTGGGGGTAACGTATAGAAGCACTAGGCCCAGAAACTAATTTAAAGCTTAATTGTTCACTAATAGCGGACAAATAACGCGCTTGATATTTAGAGGTTTTAATCTCGTCACGGACTAACTTAGTCACAATAAGACCAATAACAATCAATGCTACAGCAAGATACACAGGCCAGAGTCGCTGTACTTTTTTGGGGTTACGCCTCCTCATAACTGCCTCCGACACTTGTTAAAAGATAAAATCCTCCAACGGGGGCACTTAAGATTAAGTTCTTAAGTAATGCTTTCAAAATGATTAACTAATTTTTTAAAATTTAGAGTTAAAAGACCTGATAAAAATAGTAAACATCAGAAACTGAATATTTACGTTCATTATAACAAACAATACAAAATACTTATCGCTCATCCATCCATTGCCCGCCCACCAATATTTGTAGCGGTTGATAATCGCTTTTATAACTCATTTTCTGACAGGCTTTAATCCAATAACCTAAATATACAAATTCTTTTTGCAATCTTCGTGCTTGCTCAATTTGCCATAAGACCGCATAGACACCTAAACTTTCACTAGCAAATTTCGGGTCAAAAAAAGTATAAACCGCAGATAAAGCGTTTTCAAACTGATCAATTACGGCTACACCCGCCAACTCATGGTCAATTGAAAATTCCACAAACTGCGTATCACACCAAGTAGATCCTAAAAATTCAAGATACTCTTCTGGACTAGACTTAGCCATATCGCCACTACCATGACGGATCATCTGATAGCGTATATACAATTCGTAATGAGCCCGTTCAAATGTAGCTGGCTTAACGTCGACTTTTATTTGACTGTTTTTAATTAAGCAGCGCTTTTGTCTTCTATTTGGCTTAAAGTGTTCTACCGCTAATCTAACCGGAATACATGCACTGCATTGAGTGCATTGCGGCCTATAAACCTGATCACCACTACGTCGAAAACCTTGCTCAATTAACTGAGCATATAGGTCATTCGTTAATACACAAGAGGGATGCACAAATACCGATTGTGCCGACTGGTCATCTAAATAACTACACTCATGCGCTGCTGTTAAATAAAGCGGAATGGATATCATGGTTGTTGCCAGGCGCACACATTAGCAGGCTCATCACAATACTGATTAAGTAAGCCTATAAAATCACTGCGCTCACAATTGATGGCACCTAAACTCGCTAAGTGTTCACTATGAACTTGACAGTCAATAACTTGATAATCCCACGCTTTAAGCCGCTCAACCAAACTTGCAAAAACAACTTTTGATGCGTCTGTATAAGTATGAAACATAGATTCACCGAAAAACACCTTACCTAAAGCAACACCGTACAAACCACCTACCAGCTCATCATTTAACCAAGCCTCTGCAGAATGGGCATAGCCCGACTGATGTAAACGACGATAGGCTTGTTGAATATCATCACTAATCCATGTTCCCTCACTATAACTACGAGGTTTTGCACAAGCAGAAATTACTTGATTAAAGGCTCGATCAATAGTGAATGTAAACATATTCTGACGTAATGTTTTACGAAGACTACGCGATACTTTCAACTGCTCTGGAAATAAAACTAATCTTGGATTAGGAGACCACCATAGGATAGGCTCACCTGGACTATACCAAGGAAATATTCCTGAACGATAAGCCTTAAGTAAACGTTTTTCTGACAAACACCCCCCTGCCGCTAACAAACCATCAGGGTCAATCATGGCTTTAGTTAATGGTGGGAAGTCTTGTCTTGGGTTATGAGGATCTAAAATAGTCAGTTGCATGAACTTAGTTTATCCATGTGGGCTACCAATTTAAGGCGGGACAGTGTAAATAGTACATCGTTCCCACACTCCGCGTCACTGCCATTAAGTTAAGTAATCTGTGCCTGAAGTAAAACGCAATAGCTGAAGCTATTGCACTCCAAGTTTTTACTATTTTCTCTTAACTGAATGGCAGTGACGCTCGGCGTGGGAACCATAAGAAAAGCTTCCACTACTATTTTGTCCCGTCTTAAGTTGGTAGCAAAACGGGACAGTTTGAGGTGAAGCCGTTCGTGCTGAACTTGTCGAACTATGAACGGCTTAACCACAAACACATCCATTTAGGTTTATCTGCACCGACACACGGCTATGACACTAACTCATCCAAGTATTTTTCAGCATCCAAGGCGGCCATACAACCCGATCCTGCTGAAGTAATGGCTTGTTTATAAACCGAATCCATTACATCACCAGCCGCAAAAACACCCTCAACGCTAGTGGCTGTGGCATTTCCAGCTATACCGCTATTGACTTTTATATAGCCATGCTCCATAGCTAATTGGCCTTCAAAAATACCGGTATTAGGAGTGTGTCCAATAGCGATAAATACGCCATGTACCTCTAAATCTTGGCTACTATCATCTAAGGTGCTTTTAATTCTGATACCCGTCACCCCCATATCATCTCCTAGCACTTCTTCTAAGTAGGAATTCCATTCAATAACCACATTACCTGTTTTAGATTTCTCCAGTAATTTATCAGCAAGAATTTTCTCAGAACGAAATTTATCACGGCGGTGAATGACGGTCACTTTTGAAGCAATATTTGACAAATATAACGCTTCTTCAACGGCTGTATTACCTCCACCGATTACAGCTATCGGCTTATTACGATAAAAGAAACCATCACAAGTCGCACAAGCTGACACACCCCGCCCCTTAAAAGCGTCTTCTGAATCTAAACCTAAATAACGAGCAGAGGCACCTGTGGCGATAATCAGCGCATCACAGGTGTAAGTACCCGAATCACCGATTAACTTATAAGGTTTTGATGATAAATCAGTGCTATGAATATGATCAAAAATAATCTCTGTTTCAAAGCGTTCAGCATGTAAGCGCATACGCTCCATTAAATCAGGGCCTTGCAAACCCTCAACATCACCAGGCCAGTTATCAACCTCTGTGGTAGTCGTTAATTGTCCACCTTGCTGCATACCCGTAATCATAACTGGCCTTAAGTTGGCTCTAGCTGCATAAATAGCCGCTGTATAACCCGCAGGGCCAGAACCCAAAATCAACAAGCGACAATGTTTATTAGTAGTCATTTAAAACCCTCTATGTTCATTAAGTTGCTTAGGATTATGCCGATGAAATCAGCTTTCGTAAATCTTATTATGCATAACGTCAATTTAATTGATGGAAAATTGTATTCTTATTATTTTTTATATAGACAATAATCATGTAGAATAGCATCTAATTGTCACTTAATTCTGTTTTGTATAATTCCATACAAATCGAGTTCTTAAATATGTCTGCGATAATAGAAAAGAAAACAATACGGGGCTTACGTGAAATTGGAATCCTAAGTTTTTTTACTGGGGCAGTATTTCTTTTATTTGCTTTATTTACATTCAATACGGGTGATGCAGCCTGGACACACAGTAGTGAACTAGGAACGATCACTAATTGTTGCGGTATTTTAGGCGCATGGATCGCCGATGTAATGCTAAGTCTTTTTGGCTTATCGGCTTATTTATTCCCTTTCATTATTACTTGGCACGGCTATTTAGTCTTCGCCGAACCTCGGGTTGATAAAGAAAAACTATCCACTTCCTTACGTGGACTCGGTTCATTAGCGCTGATTATTTCTAACGCGGCCTTATCTTATTTATATATCTATCGTGTGCATGTACAACTTCCTGGCACTACAGGTGGTTATCTAGGCCAAGAAATTGGTGATAAAACTCTGCTGCTATTTGGTAATTCTGGCGCAACGCTGTTTTTAATCATGCTATTTCTTTCTGGCTTGACGCTTACTACCAACATATCATGGCTTAGTCTTATAGACGCTGTTGGTCGATACTGCGTGTTACTTTCTCGCTTTATAGCCTATGGTTTTAATTTTTCAGGCCAGCATTCTACTACATCGGCTCAGATTGATAATGAAAGCTATCAGCATTCAACGGTAGCATTTCAGGCCGATGATGAAATCTATCAGCCCTCAATCACACAAAAACAGCCCAGCCCTAAGAAAGATAGCCCAAAAAGCATCCCATCTATTAACATTGCTCAACTAAAAATAATAGAATCGAACACCCAATGCGTTCCCCATCCCCATCAAGCGTCATCAAAATATATTGTCAGTGAAGGTGCATTACCCTCATTAACCTTACTTGATGAACGAGATACCCGAGTAATAGGTTATTCAGAAGCTGATTTAGAAGAAATGTCTCGGTTGGTAGAAGATATCCTAGCAGATTTCAATGTGGCGGTTACTGTAGTCGGCTTCCATCCTGGCCCAGTGATTACTCGTTTTGAATTACAACCAGCAGCCGGTGTTAAAGTCAGCCGTATTAGTAGCTTATCTAAAGACTTAGCCAGAGCCTTATCAGTCACCAGTGTGCGTATTGTAGAAATTATTCCCGGTAAATCAGTCGTCGGCTTAGAGATTCCTAATCGTGCTCGTGAAATGGTAACCTTACGAGAACTCTTAGTATCTCCTAACTTTATCAAAGCTAAATCTTTATTAACCTTAGCCATGGGGAAAGATATTGCCGGCGCACCTATGGTCGCTGATTTAGGTAAAATGCCTCACGCATTAGTCGCAGGTACTACAGGATCAGGAAAGTCTGTCGCCATCAACACCATGATCCTCAGTTTGCTTTATAAAGCCACGCCTGAGGAAGTGCGCTTGATTATGATCGACCCTAAAATGCTAGAGCTTTCAGTCTATGAGGGTATTCCACATTTATTAACGCCTGTTGTAACCGACATGAAAGAAGCCAGTAACGCTTTACGCTGGGCTGTTGCTGAAATGGAACGACGCTATAAGCTTATGTCCAAGATGGGCGTTAGAAATCTTGCTGGCTTTAATCAACTAATTGATGATGCGGCCGCCAGAGGCGAAACCATCAGAGATCCTATGTATCAACTCCTTAATCCATTTGAAGATGGAGAAAGCTTTCCTGTACTAACAAAACTACCCAGCATTGTTATTGTCATAGACGAATTAGCCGATATGATGATGATAGTCGGCAAAAAGGTCGAAGAACTAATTGCTAGGCTAGCACAAAAAGCACGGGCTGCCGGTATACATTTAATCTTAGCCACTCAACGCCCCTCAGTTGATGTATTAACTGGACTGATTAAGGCCAATGTCCCTACGCGCATTTCTTTTCAAGTCTCTTCACGCATAGATTCACGCACAATTCTTGATCAAGGTGGCGCAGAAACCTTGTTAGGTAATGGTGATATGTTGTTTTTACCTTCAGGCACCAGTATTCCCATACGTGCTCACGGTGCTTTTGTTGATGATCACGAAGTCCATCGCGTGGTTGAGTTTTTAAAACAAACAGCCCCCCCTAATTATCTGGAAGACATTACTCGTGATTCGTCTGAAAGTAGCGATGGCTACAGCTCAAGTGGTGACAATAGCAATTCAGAATCTGATGCGCTGTATGATGAAGCCGTACAATTTGTAACCGAAACTAGAAAAGCTTCTATATCAAGTGTACAACGCCGCTTTAAAGTGGGCTACAACCGAGCAGCGACTATGATTGAAGCTATGGAAGCCGCAGGCGTAGTTAGCTCCGCTGAGTCTAATGGCTCACGCATCGTATTGGCACCGACTCCTATTAAAGATTAGAGCAATTTCACATAGCGATGACCTTAGAATAAAACCAGCTTTAGCTGTTTTAAAAATAATAGCTAAAGCTATTACACGCCGGCTTGCTCATCAAGTTTCACTTTACTTACAATCTTGTCTTACCTTGTGCAACATAAACCATAAAACCTTGTAGGTCGCAAAAAAGCGACTTTCTATCTATCATAGCTACGGAGAAAATATGGGCCCTCATTATTTAAAGCATTTTTTTACACCTAACTCAGTTGCTATCATTGGTGCTTCAGAGCGCGAAAATAGCGTAGGCTATAGGCTGCTACTTAATATGCAAGAAGCTGGCTTTAGCGGTGGACTTTATCCGATTAATCCTAAACATGAGTTATTATTAGGACTCAAAACCTACCCCAACTTACATGCTGTTCCTGAAGATTTAGATCTGGTCGTCATCGCCACACCGGCATCGAGTGTACCGGACATACTGCGTCAATGTGGAGATAAAGGTGTAGGCTCGGTCATTATTATCAGCGCCGGCTTTGGTGAGCTTGGTGCAGAAGGCCAGCGCCTACAACAAGAGATGTTAGCCATTGCCCACCGCTACAGTATTCGCATTATTGGCCCCAACTGCCTAGGCGTCATACGTCCTAGCGGTCAGTTGAATGCCTCATTTGGTGATGGCACTGTTAAAGACGGCAGCCTAGCCTTGTTATCGCAATCAGGTGCTGTCTGTACAGCCATTTTAGATTGGGCAAAAGTTCAGGATATAGGCTTTTCCACCGTAGTTTCTATGGGCGGTGCAGCTGATATTGATTTTGGTGAAGTTTTAGATTACTTGGCCACCGACAGTAAAACCACTGGTATTTTAATGTATGTCGAAGGCATACGTGATGCCCGTCGTTTTTTAAGTGGCCTTAAAGCGGCAGCACGTTTAAAACCAGTCATCTTAATAAAATCAGGTCGCCATGAAGCCGGCTGCAAAGCTGCTATGTCTCATACCGGCGCTATGGTGGGCGGCGACAAGGTCTTCGATGCTGCGATTGCCAGAGCCGGCGTGGTTAGAGCCTATAGCATTACCGAATTATTTTCTGCCGCCAGAGTACTGGCTAATAATTACGTGGTTAAAAAAGATCGTCTAGCCATTATTACCAATGCCGGTGGCCCTGGCGTAATGAGTACTGACCGCGCTGAAGATGTCGGCATAAAATTAGCTGAATTAAGCTCTGCTAGTTTGGAACGTTTAAATGCCGCATTACCGGCGCACTGGTCTCATGCTAATCCTATTGATATCTTAGGTGATGCCAGCGCTGATCGTTATCAGCAAGCCCTAGAGGTCTGCATTAACGATACCAATATTGATGGTATTTTAGTCATATTAACACCTCAAGCTATGACTGAACCCACGCTAGTCGCCCAATGTATTATTGATGGCGCTAAGACTAGCCATAAGCCGGTACTGGCCTCTTGGACGGGAGGCGCTAAAGTTCAAGTGGGGCGTGATTTATTTGCAAACAGCAAGGTCGCGCACTTTAATACCCCAGAAACAGCGGTTGATGCCTTTGCCTTTTTAGCCAACTATGCAGAAAATCAAATTCTGCTCAAACAGATTCCAACGGCAACGAATGAACTCACCCAGCCTGATGTAGCAGGTGCACGATTAATTATTGAACGCGTGTTATCTGAAGGTCGCCAAATATTAACCGCACAAGAATCCAAAGCCATATTGGCAGCCTTTCATATCCCCGTTACTCAAACTATCAGCGTTGCTAGTGCAAAAGACGCCATGATTGCCGCCGAAACCTTAGGCTTTCCGGTTGTTTTAAAAGTAAATATGGCCGAGTTCAGCCATAAATCTGATATAGGTGGCGTTAGACTTAACATAAACAGCGTTCAAGACATCTCTAAACACTACGCTGAGATGGAAGCGGCTATTAAATTAGCACATCCCGACATCAGCACTGTGGGTATGACGGTTGAGCCGATGTTTAAAAGTCCTAGTGGCAGAGAACTGATGATAGGCGTGGTTAGAGACCCTGTATTTGGTCCGGCGATTAGTTTTGGTCTGGGGGGCACCTTGGTAGAAATACTACAAGATAACGCCGTCGCCCTACCTCCTCTTAATACCTATATGGTTGAGCAACTAATTGCCAAAACCAAAGCCGCCAAATACTTAAAAGCTTTTCGGCAGTTACCACCGGCCAACACTAAAGCCCTGATTGAAGTACTGCTGAATGTCTCAATCATGGTCAGTGAGTTACCAGAAATCTTAGAACTAGACATTAATCCTCTCATCGTTGATGAACACGGCGCCATTGCCGTAGATGCTCGAATTAAAGCGCAACTATGTAATCAACTCAGTCATTATGCGCACATGGCGATACATCCGTATCCTCATGAACTCATCTCGCGCTATCAATTAAGTAATGGCATCAATATCTGCATACGCCCCATACGCCCCGAAGATGCTGACTTAGAAACTAACTTTCACAGTCGCTTGTCAGAACGCACCAAATACTTTCGTTTTATGCAAGCCTTGCACGAACTGACCCCAGAAATGATCGTGCGCTTTACACAAATTGATTATGACCGAGAAATGGCCTTTATTGCCATCACCGATGATGAACACAAAGCCACTGAACTGGCAGTAGGTCGTTACTTAATGAATCCAGATGGCCAGTCAGTCGAGTTTGCTCTAGTGGTGGCTGATGATTGTCATAGTCTAGGCATAGGCACTCGCCTGATGACCAGTTTGATGCAGTCTGCTAAAGCCAAAGGCATGATATTTTTTGAAGGCGAAGTGCTGGCCATAAACCACCCCATGCTATCGTTAGTCACCCAATTAGGTTTCAGCATAGAAAGCATCGGACAAGATCAAGACATCGTACGCGTGGTAAAAGATTTAAGACTGACTTATTGACATCCTCTCTAAAATGCGAAGATTATGATGTTTTAGGACATTTTTAGTTTTAAAACTGAAGTGGATTGGGGGGGTATTTTTACCCACCCCAACAAACACAGTAATCATTGGGTAACAGCATCAACCTACGCGTAATACATCGCACCCGCATAGGTTGTTGTCACTCAAAATGGAGTCTACCTTTAAGACTTAAGGCAATAATTCCCAAGTACCTTTATAGCCAGTATCTTGCTTAAAGTTTTGCCACACAAAATCAGGACTAATCATAGGCTTAGTAGGAATCATAAAGGTCACTAAATCTGCAGCGCCACATAAAGTACGCCCCATCATATGAACCATACCAGTCATAAGGCCAGCCGTTGCTGCATAAGCGGCGCCGCTTTTACGATTACCATTTATAATGGCTTTAGGAATTTCCACAACACCCGAGATTATGTTAGCCATACCATTACCTAATTTGGTGCCCATTCTATCTGGATAAGTACTTGCGCTGGCTATATGAGGCGTCAATAAACTGAGAAAAAATATGATTAGTAATGTTTTTAATGACTGTTTCATGGGTTACTCCATTATAAGATTTTAAAAAAGAGGCGTTGCAAGCGCTGAATACTATCATACTGGCCACATGATGTGCAAAACACTGTTAAGTTTCAGCAAGTCTCATTATGGCGCTCATTGTCTAAAATGGTATTTTCATTTTCACATAAAAAAATAGTTACGCTAAAGACCAAGAACAGCCACTTTGAACAGATAAGAGTAATAACAGCAGCTCTTAATGTTCTTTATTGGCAATATTAATTCTAGCTTACCTTATGTCAAAGCTCGAAAAAGCCTCATCAGATTCTAATGGAACACATATCACCTGATCGACTCGTGCGGTAACAGGGCCTTTATGACACCATTGTATGAATTTCTCTAAAATATCCTCTTCGGCTTCAGCAACAATTTCTACCTGACCATCGGCTAGATTTCTGGTGTAACCGTTAACACCTAATTGCAGGGCTTTTTTTCGGGTAAAGACACGAAAATAAACGCCCTGCACACGACCAGACACTAATAGCCTAGCTCTATTCTGCATGCTGGATGCTCCAACAATAATGAATCCGCTGATTTCTGGCAAAATCTTCCGGTACAGTCTGTTTAGTCATATCAACTATCTTTAAATCAGCTAACGCGTCCAAATCCATTTTAAAACGTCTAAAGTTGGTAGAAAAATATAAAATGCCATTAGCTGCCAATAAAGAAGCCGCATTATTTATCAGTGTCACATGATCGTTTTGTATATCGAATACATCGGTCATACGTTTAGAATTAGAGAACGTAGGCGGATCAAGAAATATTAAATCATACTGCTGCTTGTTTTCTTGCTTAGTCGCTAGTGCCAACCAATCCAAACAATCCGCCTGTATGAACTCATGCTCGCCAGTGCTTTTATTCAAGGCCATATTATTTTTGGCCCAGGCGATATAAGTATTAGACATATCAATGGTAGTGGTTGACTTTGCGCCACCCATGGCTGCGTGTACAGAGGCACTGCCCGTATAAGCAAATAAATTTAAAAAGCGCTTATCTTTAGCTTGTTTTTGTATCAGCATACGAATAGGGCGATGATCTAAAAACAAGCCGGTATCCAGATAATCTCCAAAATTAACCAGTAACTTGCAACCGCCTTCTTCAATAGTATGAAACTGACCTAGTTCAGCTTGTTTTTCATACTGATCCGTACTACGTTGTTTTTTACGTATCTTAAGAAAGACCTGTTCACGCGGCACGTTTAACACCTTAGGAATTTCTGCTAACAAAGCAGCTAAGCGTTGATCGGCTTTATGTTGATCTATACTTTTAGGCGGTTCGTATTCTTGAATATTAACCCACCGTTGCTCGCCTTGATAAATATCAATAGCCACCGCATATTCAGGTAAATCAGCATCATAGACACGATAACAATTAACAGACTGCTGTTTTGCCCAACGAGAAAACTTTTTCAGATTCTTAGTTAAACGGTTAGCAAACATATCAGCTCCTACCGTATCAACATGCTCAGTACTTACACTATCCAACGCCTGAGTAATTCTGTCTTCCTGAGTTTTTGCCTTGGGAATAAAGAAACTATTCTCTTCAATATTTAAGCGTAATAACTTACATTCCAAGGCACCATTAAACAAGGTAATGGGTTTTTGTGAACGTATACCTAAACGAAAACCTAATTCTGGATTACTAATAATCATGGCGGCCTTCCAGCCAACAAAATGGGCTTTTAGAGATTCACCAAATCTTTTATACAAATCTGAGGTTTCTTGCTCAGTCCCTAAACGCTCACCATAAGGTGGGTTACAAATTAACAAACCAGGTTTCCAACTACTTGCAGGACTGGCCTCTTCTATATCACGACGTTCAACATGAATTTTATGCTGTAAACCTGCATTGGCAATATGAGCCAGTGCCGTATTGACCGTCTGACGATTTTGATCAAAACCGACAATGATAGGCAAGGTTTCAATACCCCTTTTCTTGCGCTGTTGCGCTTCGGCACGTAACTTTTCCCAGCAGGGTGCATCATGTTTTTTCCAGCCTATAAAACCGAAATAATCCCGCAATAAGCCTGGCGCATAATCAGCAGCAATCATAGCACCTTCTAATAACAAGGTACCTGAACCACACATGGGGTCGATCAGCGCCCCCTGTTGCTTGGCAATCTGTGGCCAACCACAACGCAACAACATCGCAGCAGCTAAATTTTCTTTCATAGGGGCTTTGATATTAACATCCCGATAACCACGGCGATGTAAGCTTTCCCCAGAAAGATCTAAGCTGAGTTGGGCAAGCTCACCCTGTAAATACACATTAATTCTAATGCTAGGTTGAGCCGTGTCGATGCTAGGACGTTGTTGAAACTTGTCCCGCATTTGATCGACAATAGCATCTTTTACTTTTAAGGCACCAAAATGAGTATTATTGATGGCCTCTGAATTCTTGGCACTAAAACTCACCGCAAAGGTATCATCTGGATTCATATGCTCAAACCAGTCGATGGCTTGTATACCGTTATAAAGATCTTCTTGGCTTTTAACCTCAAAAGAACTTAATACCAATAAAATACGGTTCGCTGTTCTGGACCACAAACAAGCACGGTAGGCAGTTTCTAAGTCACCCTCAAAAGCAACTCCAGCCATAGTTGCTTTAATTTGAGTAATCCCTAGCGTTTGTAATTCTTCAGTGAGCAGGGTTTCCATCGCCTTAGGCGTGGTAGCGAACAGTTTATAGGTGGGCATATAAGAAAAGGTGAAAGA
Source organism: uncultured Methylococcaceae bacterium (assembly GCA_903910205.1). Classification (GTDB taxonomy): domain Bacteria; phylum Pseudomonadota; class Gammaproteobacteria; order Methylococcales; family Methylomonadaceae; genus Methylobacter_C. The sequence continues at coordinate 16,406 of CAIVYW010000511.1, forward strand.
TGAAAGATGAAAGGCAAAAGGTAAAAAGAACTCACCTAAGCGATAGAGAAGGACGAACCGTTATAGAGATACATATGAGAAATAAAAACGGTCGGCTTAGGAACGAGCACAACACAGTTCGGCAACTATGATTTTAAAAATCCCCCCAGCCCCCCTCTACAAAGGGGGGAGTTGGATGCTACTTGACTACATTATTTCGTGCTCATTCCTTAGTTATAATAAACCGACTGTTTTAGCCTTTAGCCTAGAACCTTTATTTAATCTTGATGAGTTCTACATCAAATATTAATGTTGCATTAGGTGAAATTGGACCTGCACCTTGTGCGCCGTAAGCCAGTTCAGAAGGGATATAAAAACGGTATTTTGCGCCTACTGTCATTAATTGTACGCCTTCAGTCCATCCGGCAATCACTCTGTTTAATGGAAATGAAGTGGGTTCACCACGACTGTATGAGCTATCAAATTCCTTACCATCCAACGTTGAGCCTTTATAATGTACCGTTACATTATCAGTTGCTGATGGGGTTGCTGTGCCTGTCCCTGCTATCAATATTTCATATTGCAAGCCGCTCGCAGTCGTTACGATATTTGCTTTTTTTGCATTCTCTACTAAAAATGCAGCACCTTCTGCTTTATTTTCTGAAGGTGAGGTCGCATTAGCCATTGAAAACATAGTAATCCCTATAATGAGAGCGGTGATAATTGAAATAACTTGAATTTTTGTCAAGGTGCCACCTTTGTTGATATAAAAGAGCGGTTATTTTAGCAAAAAATAAGCGTAAGTTATCAATTGATTTTACAACCCTCTAATTGACTTTTAAAAAGCCTAGCACGATTAGCGACTTTTTCAGCAATACGAGTTAAGCCCTCTTTATTTAAATAGCTTTTACGCTTAAAACCTAAATGACCTTCATGATAAGCAAGATATAAATTTTTAGCATCCCATTTAGCTATGCCCAATTTATTATTACTGATCGCACAATACCAACCAATAAAATCGCTAGCATCGCCAAAATCATCGCGATCGGCCGTCCAACTGCCGGTTTTATCCAGATAGTCCTGCCAAGTCCTATCCAACGCTTGTGCATATCCATAGGCGCTACTCGGTCTAAACCAAGGAATAAAACCTAACAACCAAACGCGAGGCGGCTTTGCATCTGCTACAAAATGTGATTCTTGATGCATAATCGCCATTTGTACAGGAATAGGCACGCCCCACTTCTGATACGATTGTTGAGTCTCATCATACCAGTCATCTTTTTCTTTAAACGTCGCACATAAATTATTGCCATTTCTAGGCGGCATTGCTGTACAAGCCGTCAATGTGCATAAAAACAGCACTATTACTATTCTTTTCATAGCGAGCAAATCCTAACAAAGTGAGCGATTACTTTTAGTGCAAAATTGATTAGCATCTCATAAATTGCCGCACCTAGGTAATTGTTATATTATTACATCAGAACTTAAAATCTGGCTATATGAATGACGTCACAAACCGAACTGAATCACTATTCTTCCGAACATAATCATAATCAATGCGTGAGCCTTGCCTTAAGTACGGCTCAGTCTTTATGTAATGAACGGGGGGTTTTGTTAACGACCATCCGCTATCAAGTACTGACACTTATTTGGGAAAGCCATAAAGCCGTCAAAGCTTATGAGTTATTAGATAGACTCAGACCCTTACAAGCTGCCGCAAAGCCTGCAACCATTTATCGTGCTCTGGATTTTTTAATTGAACAGGGCTTGATTCATCGCGTAGAAAGTCTTAATGCCTTTGTAGGCTGTCGTTGCTCGGATCAACAACACGAACAACTACTACTCATTTGTAAGCTCTGTGAGCAAGTCGATGAACGTCCTGCGCCCGAAGTCATGTCTGCATTATTAGATGAATCAAAACAAGCTGGTTTTATGATTCATAGTAAGGCTATCGAAATTCATGGCATTTGCATACACTGTCGCACTAAGTGACTCAGTTTAAGTACGCCCTACTCTTCTTAACTTAAGGCACTTAAATCATGAGCACGACTCCTCAATCGTCACACAATAAACATCAAACACTGATTATCGCCATCGCTTTGATAGCTGGCATTATGGTGGGCGAACTGCTTAATCTAACCCTACATGACCTTAGCCATCCAAACACCCTACTTAATCAGATACTTTCACTCTTTGCGGCATTAACCGATATTTTCCTGCGTCTCATAAAAATGATTATTGCCCCTCTGGTTTTTTCAACACTGGTGGTTGGCATGGCTAAAATGGGCAATATTCAAACAGTAGGCCGTATCGGCATCAAAGCCATGCTCTGGTTTTTTTCAGCCTCATTTTTCAGTTTATTGTTAGGCATGTTATTGGTGAACGTATTTCAACCCGGTCATGATTTACAACTCGCCTTGCCAGCCATCGGGACTAGCACTGGTTTATCGGCTGTTCAGCCCACTCTAGCTAACTTAGTCGCGCATCTATTTCCTAAAAGCATCATTGACGCGATGGCGACTAATGATATTTTACAAATCGTAGTCTTTTCCATGTTCTTTGGTTTAGCCTGTGCCGCCATCGGCGACTTGGCCAAACCCGTGGTTATGCTCTTAGATTCATTAACCCACATCATGCTAAAAATGACCGGCTACATCATGCATTATGCGCCGGTAGCGATATTTGCCTCGATGGCATCGGTGGTCGCTGTACAAGGTATAGGTATACTATTGGCTTATAGCCGCTTTATAGGTGAATTTTATTTAGGACTGTTATTACTTTGTGCTGCGCTCACGGGTGTAGGTTTTGTGTTTTTAAGAGGCCGAATATTTTCTTTATTAAGGCACATACGTGAACCCATGTTACTGGCTTTTGGAACCGCTAGTAGTGAAAGTGCTTACCCTAAATTATTACAACAATTAGAACGTTTTGGCTGTGATGAAAAAGTCTGTGGCTTAGTCTTGCCTTTAGGTTATTCCTTTAACCTTGATGGCAGCATGATGTATATGACTTTTGCCGTTTTATTTATTGCTCAAGCTTATGGCATTGATATGGCGCTGAGCGATCAGCTTTTTATGCTGCTGGTATTATTGTTTACCAGCAAAGGCGTAGCCGGTGTGCCTAGAGCGTCATTGATTGTTATCGCGGCAACCTTGTCCCAGTTTAATATTCCTGAAGCGGGTTTATTACTATTACTAGGCATAGACCAGATTTTAGATATGGGCCGTAGCGCAACCAATGTATTTGGCAATAGTATTGCTGCAAGCTTGGTAAGCAAATGGGAAAAATCCTTACGTTAACTTAGACGCAATCACCATACTCTAACGTTAACAAGCGGCAATCAAAAAATGTTTGCGGCAGTTGGGTACTAATATAAAAACGCAAGATAAACTCTAGCAATAGATAAAGGGTTAGGGTGCGCGCAATGCTACTCAATAGTTTAAAACGCGTATTTTGTGAACAGACCCAAACCGAGCGTATCCACCACACGATGGGTAGCAATAACATACCATGCACTGTTTTCCAACTGGCAATCGTATAAGTTTCGTTCAGCACCCGGTAATCAATGTAATAAAGAATGACATTCACTACCACAAAAAAAGGCCAAAAAGCCCGCCACAATGCGCTTTCACCTAACCAAGCTGAATATAAGGTTTGATACCAACCATTAGCTGAGCAATCACGCCAAGTGCTTTTAACCGCTGGCGTATAACAATACACCAACAAAAATAGAGCCGCTAAAAATATGCCTGCTTCAAGCTGAGAAAATAACGTTGTATAGGTAAAAATGATCGATAAGGTCTTAGTAAACATGAGATTTGCCTTTGCTGACGATAAAATCTGTACTAGCTGCTTTCAAGCTATCAAAACTTCAAAAAACAACGAGCCCTATATTAAATGAAATCATCAAACACCTACAAGATTTTTATATACACGGCACTGCCCTGCGAAGCCAAAGCATTTATTGAGTATTACAAACTTAAAAAAGACTTAGGAGTACACGCCTTTGCCATTTATTTAAACAATGATATCTGCCTTGCGGTCACGGGCTTAGGAAAAAGTGCTATAGCTGCCGCCGTGGCTTATACGCAAGCTCGCTATATCTCAACTGAACATCCAGTCTTAGTCAATGTCGGCATAGCTGGTCATCAATATTATCCTTTAGGAGAGCTATTTTTAGTCGATAAGATTACGGATATCGATAGCCAAAAAAGCTATTACCCTGCCTTGATAACAACAGCACCCTGTCGTCGCGCCAGCCTTCAAAGCGTACCCAAACCACAGCTCTACTATCATGAATCGGAACTATGCGATATGGAAGCTTCTGCCTTTTATGAAACAGCCGTACGCTTTACCTCTAGCGAATTAACAATCTGTTTGAAAGTCATTTCAGATAATCAAGATTCATCAATCGATGCGATTAATGCTAAACAAGTTAGCGCATTGATAGCCGCACACCTTTCAATTATTGAAGCATTGCTCATACAAACGCGTGCTCTGGCGGACTTAATCACCTTAACAGAACCCCAACGATTTAATGAATTATTGCAGCGTTATCATTTTACCGTGCATCAACGCCAGCAATTAAAAAACCAATTATTACGCTGGGATGTCTTAAGCAATCAGCAACCTTTATTGATGGATGATAAGGATTTAATGACGGGTAAAGATGTGTTGCGCAGCTTAGAGTTGCGGATTAATACACTGGATTTTACTTTATAACCCCCCCCTTATTTGACTATTGAATGTCGTTACCCAAAATAGATGCCTGAGCGACTTAAGGTTTTCATCTTAAGACAGGACAGTTTGAGGTTAGGCCGTTCGTGGTGAACTTGTCAAACCATAAACGATGCAGTACTCATGCACAGACAGCCTTTGGCATAGCACTGCGCGAAGTTAACGCATGCTCATTAAGCCTTGGTGTAGTACTGCGCGAAGTTCACGCAAGCTCACTAAGCCTTGGTGTAGTAACGCACCAAGTTCACTCAAGCGCATTAAACCTTGGTAGTGAGCAATGAAAGCTGTACTTGTATCCTTTAAAAGACCACTCAGTGCTATGAATACCTAGTGTAGACCCACTGTTATCTGGCACCAACCTACAGAAAGACTCAATGCTGTTGCAAAGAATCATAACGGACAGGTGATAGCGACCAATACTCCTATGGTGACTACCAGTACTGCTATGGCGATGACCAATACTCCTATGGTGATAACGTTTACAGTTGCGGAAGTCTCAGCCAGACAAGGTTTACAACCCGGCTTTTAACATAAAGTTTTCAGCAATACATTCAAGCGTTTCAATAGGCGTACAAAAACCTAAGCTTGTACTCCTCACTCTGCATTTTTCCGCACGTTTAATCACACCCGTACTTGACGGGCTCAATACTAAACTTACAAACTAAGGAACAAGCACGAAATAATGTAGTCAAGTAGCAGCCAACGCCCCCCTTTGTAGAGGGGGGGGGCTGGGGGGATTTTAAAAATCATAGTTGCCGAAGTGTGTCGTGCTCGTTCCTAAACCGTAAAAAGCATAATAGCCATTAACGCTGCAATGATACCTATCCACTGCCTGAGACAAATAGGTTCTTTGAGCATTAACCACGCTAGAATAACGGTAGCACCGGGGTAAAGTGAGCCCAAAGCAGAGGATATATCTAAACGACCCGACTTAAGTGCTTGCAGATAAAAGAAATTCCCGGCGACATTAAAAGTAACGTGTATCAAAATTACCCCCAACGCATCACGTTGAACAATGAATGATTCGCGTCGAATCTTTACAAAAACGAAGCTCATCAAAGTACCGGTCGTATAGGATGCAATCAAAAGCCAAATCACTGAGGCACTGTAGCTTATGGCGAAATGCATGACTATAAAATAACAGCCAAATCCTATGCCCGCTAAAACCGGAAGACGCAAACTCGATAAATGATCAAAGTGGAATGGAAGCTGAGTACTCCCTAGTGAAATCAAGCACACGGCCAGCAGGGCAAAGCCAAATCCGACCAATTGCAGCTGTGCTGGCAAACCCTGAGAGAAAACACCAACAACAATAGGAAGCACGGCGGCGAATAAAGCAGAGACTGGCGCTGCAATACTCATTTTTCCGCAAGTCATACTGTAAAATAAGACCAGCAAACTACTGGAACCCAATATGCCTGCCAATCCCGCAAATAAGATTGATTTTGGCTCAGGGAGACCTTCAGGATAAAGAGCTACAGCAATCAACAACGCCAATAAACCGACTATGTTTCCGTAAAAGACCACCCGATATACGCTCAGTTTACGGGCAGCGAGGCCACCAGCAAAATCTGCTATGCCCCATGACAGTGCCGATGCAATGCCATATAAAATAGAAAACATGTATTATCCTTAAGATGAGGTGGCTTTATTATTAAGCTTCATGGTCATTACCTTAAGGGCCTGACCTATTAGTTTAATTAAAATAATACCGCCTAGCATCGCAAGCTAAACCAAAGCCGACACTGGACAATCGATTGCCATCTGCTATTTCGGCCTGCGGAAATAACTGACGCGTCAAGCTCTGAATAATAGGCATTGCCGTACCGCCCCCTGTTAATATCACCAGACCAATAGCCTCTGCGTTGATACCCGCCTGTAACACACAGGCATTAATAGTCTCTATAATACTAAGCACATTCCCATAGAGACTGTCTTCAAACTGACGTCGGCTACACTCAGAGTGCAAACCTGTTTCAATAAATGATAAATCAGCTAACGTCTGCTCACTAGAACTCAAGTTGATTTTACTGTCTTCAACACAAGCCATTAAACTATGGCCTAATTCTTCTTCTACAATAAACTGCAAACGCTGGGTTAAGGTTTTATTTGTGGACTGGCTAATCAGTGCGTTTAAATCACGTTTATATTTTCTGGTATACATGCACTGAATTTTACTAAGCTCCGCTAAATCAAAAAAAGGTGTCAAAGGAAAATCCAAGCCCTTAGCTCCCCACAAAGAGCCCATACCCAATAAAGGCATAAAACACGCTAGACTTAAGGCGCGATCAAAATCATTACCCCCGATTCTGACGCCTGCATTAGCTAAAATATCATCCTGACGATTGGTCTTTTCTATATAACGCCCCGATAAACGCATAATAGTAAAGTCAGAGGTACCGCCACCAATATCCATAACTACCGCCAAACGCTCGTTATCACCCAAGGCTAATTCATGAGCAAAAGCGGCTGCTATCGGCTCATATTGAAAACGAATGTCCTTAAAACCTGCGGCTGAAAAAATGCTTTTAAGCTGGCTTTCGGCAACTTGATCAGCCTTTTCATTACCATCAATAAAATGCACTGGCCTACCGGCCACCACCGCACTGATGTCTTTATCTGCCAATAATTCAGCTTTGTTTTTTACATGCTTAACAAAAGGCCCAATAATATCTTCAAATTGAATTTGTCTGCCGCTGATCGTCGTGCCTTCTTTCATAAGCGACGTACCCAGCACGCGCTTAAAACTCCTCATAAAGCGCCCCTCTTCCCTGCCAACATAAGCATTAAGCGCTTGACGACCAAACAACGTATTAGAATTTTCTGACTGAAAAAAAATGGTCGAAGGAATGGTCACATGGTGATCTTCTACCGGCACCATAGAAATAGAGGTATCCAGACTATTAGCAATGGCGACCGTTGTATTTGAGGTGCCAAAATCAATGCCGCAGGCAATTTCGTGTAACGAGTTATTAGTTATGTTCATAGCGTTTGGTAAATTTATCCCACCTTGTTTAACCAAGGCGGCTTTAATGAATAGTAATGTAACAGAATGTTATTTCTTATAAAGCACATGACTATTTTTGTAAAATAGTGATCGTATCAAAATGTGGTTGCGCTTATTACAGGAGGGAGTAATTTCGGATCATACAGGAAAACAAAGCGTAACGGGGTTTATAACC
>CAIVYW010000512.1 GCA_903910205.1 uncultured Methylococcaceae bacterium
GGTTATAAACCCCGTCACGCTTTGAATAACTTTAATGCCGGTCGGGATTTGCAACTCCGACCGAAACGTTTGGATTTCAATAGCTTTCCAAATGTGAGTAACGGGGTTATAAACCCCGTCACGCTTTGGTTAACGATAAAGCCGTTAATCCAAGCTACACTAGCTTTTCCAAATACTGCAAAATAAACTGCACACTACGCTGACCTCTAAATTCATTGATGTCTAAGCTATAAGCGGCTTTTATTTGCCTAAGCCCTAACCATTGTTCGGGTTGGTCCATAAAAAAGGCAATAGCATCTATCAGCAAATCTCCATTGGGTTTTCTTAGCACTAGCTTAAGATGGCGCTGTCCGACTATTCGCGCTTGAATCACATCAAATAATCCGTGGAAAATGGGCGCTGGAAAGTTCTGTCCCCAGGTCGCGGCATTCTGCACTAAATCAGCAAATTCAAGAGTCATGTCCTGTTCTGATAATTGGCCATCGGAGAGTATCTTTTGCTCTAAATCAATATCGCCTAAGCGCTTGCTGACCATTTTATCGAAAGCTAGGGCAAACACAGGGTAGTCGTGCATACTAATACTCAAGCCTGCCGCCATCGCATGGCCGCCGAACTTACTCAGTAACTGCGGTTGTGATGCTGAAATATCACTGAGCACATCACGGATATGGATGCCGGGTATGGAGCGTGCCGAGCCTTTAATTAAATCCTTGCCGGCGGGCGCAAAGGCAATGACCGGTCTATGTAGGCGATCTTTAATACGTGAGGCTAAGATACCTATAACGCCCTGATGCCATGAGCTATCAAATAAACACACCCCCGATAATAAGTGCTGCTCATCAATGGCTTTCATTTCACCTAATAAAGACAGGGCTTCATGCTTCATCACGTCTTCGACTTTTTTACGGTCATTATTGAGCGCATCTAATTGGCCTGCGATGTCTTTAGCCAGCACAGGATCATCGGTTAATAAACATTGTATGCCTAAAGACATATCATCCATACGACCTGCGGCATTTAATCTAGGGGCAACGGCAAAGCCTAAGTCGGTTGCAAGCAGCGATTTAGGATTTTTCCCAGCTATGGCAATCAGGGCGCTGATGCCGGGGTGACAGCGCTCAGAACGAATACGCAGCAAACCTTGATGCACTAAAATTCGATTGATCTGATCTAAGGCGACTACATCAGCCACTGTGCCTAAGGCCACGTAATCGAGCAATTGGCCAAGATTAGGCTCCTGACGCTGATTATTGCTAAACCAATGCCTATCCCTTAAGCGACTTCTTAAGGCCAGTAAGACATAGAATATAACGCCTACACCGGCTATTGCGCCGCTGGGGAAGTTATCATTCATTAAATTAGGGTTAACAATGGCCTCAGCGCTAGGAAGTTGGGCACCGGGTAGATGATGGTCGGTGACTAAGACTTTAATACCAGCGGCTTGTGCAGCTTTTACCCCCTCAATACTGGAAATGCCATTATCAACGGTAATGATGACATCGGGTTGTTGTAATTTAACAAGCTCTACAATTTCGGGGGTTAAGCCATAGCCGTATTCAAAGCGATTGGGTACGACAAAGTTGACAGTAGCGGCACCTAATAGCTCTAAGCCTTTGATAGCGACCGCGCAACTGGTTGCGCCATCGGCATCAAAGTCAGCGACGATAGTAATCCGTTGCTGTTCTTGTATAGCGATGATTAAATGCTCCACCATAGCTTCCATGCCAGACAATAACCAAGGTGAAGGCAGCTTTGAAAGATCTCTATCAAGCTCAGCATCAGAAGTAATGCCTCTCGCTAAAAATAGCCGCTCTATGATAGGGTGTAAGCCAGTTAAACGGCGGGTGTTTTTGTCGATAACGCGGGTGACGATGGTTTTTTTGATGCCTTGATAATACATGATGTGTTCCGTTATAGCCGATAGCAGTGTTGATTAGGTTTCGGCGAAAACATGTCGCGCACTATATCAAATGTCCATTAAATCAGGAGTGCAACAGCTTTAGCTGTTGCTACCTAAAACAGCTAAAGCTGTTTTACTCCTAATTGGGTTAGATTTTTAACCCTTGCCTCGGGTACGCGTTCTAGTCGGCGATTTATCTTTGGTTGTTTCCATAGATTCAAACCGTTTTTCTATAAACTGTATAATTAAATCGGCTATATTTTTGTCACTAGCCGCTTCGATACCTTGTAAGCCGGGTGATGAGTTGACTTCCATAATGACCGGGCCATGATTGGAGCGCAGCATGTCTACACCACAGACATTAAGCCCCATGATTTTAGCGGCACGTACTGCGGTTGAGCGTTCTTCTGGGGTTAAGCGTATTAATGAGGCCGAGCCGCCTCTATGCAAATTGGAACGAAATTCGCCAGGATTGGCTTGACGCTTCATAGAGGCAACGACTTTATCACCGATGACGAAGCAGCGTATATCACTGCCACCGGCTTCTTTAATAAATTCTTGTACCATAATGTTGGCGTTCAGCCCCATAAAGGCTTGAATGACGCTTTCGGCGGCATTATGGGTTTCTGCTAAGACGACGCCTATGCCTTGTGTGCCTTCTAGGAGTTTAATGACTAGCGGTGCGCCACCGACTTGAGAAATTAAATCTTGTATGTCATCTGGGTTATTAGCAAAGCCGGTGACCGGCAGACCTATGCCTTTTCTGGCCAGTAACTGCACAGAGCGTAATTTGTCACGAGAGCGTGAAATGGCTACTGATTCATTCAGTGGAAATACATTCATCATTTCAAATTGTCGTAGTACGGCGGTACCGTAAAAGGTCACTGATGCGCCGATTCGAGGGATGACCGCATCGAATCCGGTTAAGTCTTCGCCTCTATAATGTATAGAAGGATTATGTGAGGTGATGTTCATATAACAACGCAACACGTCCAAGACCCGTACCTCATGCCCCCGCGCTTGAGCGGCTTCAACTAATCGTGCGGTTGAATACAATTTGGCATTACGGGATAAAATAGCAATTTTCATAGATTCTCAAGTTAACACTTAGGGCAGCGCATATTTTGTCATGAAATAATGTAACTAGCATTACAAATACCTGTTGCCGGTTAAAAACCTAAGCTTTCTGAGTGCCATGTTTAAGCGGACTAGCTGCTAAAGCTTGGGAAATACTGATTACTCGCGAGACTGGGTTGTAAACCCATACGCATCAAGTTAAGCGAAAACACTCGCGAGACGGGGTTTATAACCCCGTCTCAAAC
>CAIVYW010000513.1 GCA_903910205.1 uncultured Methylococcaceae bacterium
AGATAGGACAGACGCTAGACTTAACCGTTCGCCCTGAGCCTGTCGAAGGGTGAGCGGTTAAGCCGTTCATGGTTCGACAAGCTCACCACGAACGGCTTGACCTCAAACTGTCCCGTTTTAAATTGATAGCCAAGTAAGCGCAGCACTCTTACATCTTTAACTGAGCTCTTACTTTATCAGTAAGCTCAATAATTTGCAGCTCAGTATAAGGTAAAGCTGCAAATTTACCCCAAACTGGCGCAGGCCAAGCCTTATCGATTTGATAACGCACTATATGATGTATATGTAACTGCGGCACTAGGTTACCAATCGCCGCCACATTCATCTTATCTGCATTAAAAAGATTCGCCATATTTTCTGCCAGAAAGCAGGATTCTTCGCTCAATAACTGGCGATCAGCGGCATTTAGCTGATAGATTTCCTTAATATCCGGTCTTTCAGGCACTAAGATAAACCAAGGAAATTGCTTGTCATTCATCATCAATAACTGGCATAAACTAAAGCGGCCGATACTTATACAGTCTTGCTGTAAACGTTCGTGTAACTGAAACGGTGAGTTCTTCATAAATAAATACTAAGCAATGCGTGAAGGGGTTAAATAACCAGTATAATTTAGCGCTAGGTTTCCACGATAACAATAATAATAAAAACAGGGACATCATGTCAGCATCACTCATTAACGCTAATAGCTTATCCAATGAGCTTAAGTTAAGCATCTCCTTTAAGTGGCTATTAGCCCTATATGCCATTATTCCACTGTGCTTAGTCCTACAGCTCATCGACGCGAATTTTTGGCAAAGCTATTTACAAAACCATTTACCTAGCAGCCCTAACCACTTTATCTTATTTCAAATATTATTTGGAACGCCTCACATTATAGCCAGTACCTTGGTATTAACCAGTAATAGCGACTATCTTAAAAACTATAGTCGTAAACTAATGCTCATGACCTTAGCTATTGCCCTCGTCTTTGGTTTAGGTAGTTTGTTTATACCTTATAAAGCCTTCTATGTGTTAGTCGCCGCGTGGACGGTCTACCATGTCATTAAACAACAGCATGGGGTGGCGCGTAGTGTCTGCCGATTGCCTAACTGGGCTTTTTATGTTTTATTATGGCTTAGCGTCGTTGCAGGTTTAATCATTTATGTGGGTATTTTTTTAAAGAATAGCTTGGATATTCAGCAAACCCTATGGATAAAGCAAAGCGCAGGATGCTTGTGTATCAGCGTCATCCTATTTGGCATTTATTGCCAACGCTATGTAAGCGGCCTATTTGGACGCTATTTTTTATGGGCCAATATCTTTTTAGTGCTCAGTAGCTTTTACCTTTATCTACAACAGTATTATTTTTTGGCCATTTTAGTGCCGCGCTTGGTACATGATGCCACGGCCTATACCTTTTATGTTACACACGATTACAATCGACATCACACTAAGCCTAATAACTTCATATATCGTTATGCGACACGTTGCCATATTCCTTTATTAATCATTTTGCCGCTGAGTTCGTTTGCTTTAGCCTTTGTATTACAAGCATATGGTGATGACTTAATTAATAGACTTAGCGAGTTTTTGTTTGGTGTCAGCATCCACAAGGTTATTACTTTAGGTGTACTTGGTTATCTCGCCTTAATGCACTATTACACCGAAGCCTTTACTTGGAAGAACGATTCACCTTATCGGCGTTATATTGCCTTTTCAAAATAATCGGTTATGGTAAGACTGAGTCTCAGCATGGGCGTAGTGCCTGTACTGGGACTGATGCCTTAATTCATACCTTCAAACGTTGCAGGCAAGATCAATGCTGCAACTAAAATCCCTGTTATTGCGTTTTCGTGCAATGATTCATGGCGCTTAACACATTGAAAAGTCAGCAGTTATACCGAGACCAGGGTACGTCCCCTATTATTATTTTAAGTTAGCAGTATGATAATCTGAGCCAATTGACTATAATCAACATCTAACACACATACTAATTACTATTGCACTAGCCCACACACAAACACAAGGCTAAATCATTGGTTATTTAGTCGGGATGGAGAAAATATAATGTCAAAAGATACGTCTAGCATTTTTCAAAAATTAATGGGGCAACTGTCCGTTTATTCATTAAACGAAACACATCCAGATGCTTTTACAGTGACACGCATGAAAAAGGAGGCTAAAAAAATAATAACTACAAACCAAGCCTTAGCTGCCTCTGCGTATGGCATTATCGCAGCCGTTCAAGGTGATTTAGAAGAATCAGAATGTCAACATGCGATCGCCATTAAGTTAAGCCGCAAGCCGCATTACGTTATGTATCGTGCAATGTCGATGAGAACCTTAGGCAAGCACGCAGAATCTTATCAATTAATGCAAAGCATCATGAAAGTAATGCCTAAACCAATTGACTTAATTAACTCCGAAATAATTTTGGCTTTTGATTCCGGCCATCATCAAGACGTTATAAATTTTTATGATGAATTAGTTCGTATTCAAGGCAGCATCAGTTCCCAGGCACTCATAAGTGTTTATTTTAGTACCTTGATAATAAACTCAAATATTGACCTTGAAGCATTTCCTTTTACAACCTTAGTCTTAAAGACACAACAAAAAATCAATAACATAAAAGATCCTAATACCGTAGTTGAATTAATTGGAAACCAGTTATATTTTTGGTTAGAGACAACAAAAGATGAACAAACACTTAGCTTAATAAATGAGCAAGTAGCGAATGACATGGCTACATTAACATCTTTTAATTTACAAAATTTTCATGCTGGGTTTAGAACAGAAGTGCCTAAACCTAATGTGCAATATGTAGAACTCTATAAAGTGATTAACGAACATGATAGATATTAACCTATTAGCCCTTATTTTTTCGACTATCCGCAGCACCTAATCAATCAACATAGAGCACCCATCAATGTCTAAAGAACTCACTGACGTTTTAAATAACATTATCGATACAACCGAGAAGTATGCCTTATCTCATACTCAATTGGATGAACTCACTTCACAGCGCCTCAAAAATGACGCTAAAAGGCTCATACACATTAATCCGTCTTTAACGGCAATGGCATTAGGTATGATTGCTTCAGTAGAAGCAGACTTTGACGAATGCCTCAAACAACATACGCTATCACTTAAACTGGGGAAAGATCCGATTTTAAATCTTAACTACGCTATTTCTATGAAGACGCTTGGACATAATGCTGAGTCTTTTCGTTTGATTGATAACGCGATGAATTTATTACCCGACCCTGGATTTGCTATCCCTATTTACTTGATGATAGCGATTAATGCCGGAAAATATGAAAGTATACAATCTTGCGAAGACATGCTTATAAATAAAGGCATAAGCATTCCCCCGCACATTCAACAATACTTTGATGATGTTAATACCATCGTCAGCAAGGCGCCGTTACCTTTCGATATCTATCCTGCAATTGCTGCTATGCAAGAAACCATTAGCTTAAATTATAAAGTTGGTCTGACTGAGTATGCACTTGAGGACATAAACGATGAATTATATTTATGGACCTTAGTTAAAGCCGATGAGAAAACCGTTACCTTAATGAACATTGAATTAGAAGACGAACTAAGCCAATTAGAAAATATAAACTTAGATGAGTTTCATATTGCCTTTAAAGCCAAAGAGTTCAAAGATGAACTGGGTTAACTTATCCTAGAGTTTTCTTTTATTAACTGATACTA
>CAIVYW010000514.1 GCA_903910205.1 uncultured Methylococcaceae bacterium
AAATAACTAAAATTGCAAGCAATAGCCTAATAAAATTAAAATTATTATTTCTAATATCTAGAGTTTCTGATTTCATTAATAAAATACTGCAACAAATTAAATGCTAATAATTAATATCATTCAATGTTGTAATCTAATTACAAGCCATAAGGATTTATTAAAAGTTAAGTAAAATAGAGCCACTTGCAAAATTATCAAAGCTACGCGAGTGTAGCTGAAAAAGTCAGGTGCTACATGTATTAACATAAGGCTTTTTCTCACTTAATTAATATAAGAATTAACTATGATTCCGAATAGAATTTTAGAACTCAGGTCTATTATCAATTAAACTATAAAAGAAATAAATTCGTAGAAATACCTATGTGCTGTATATAAACGATAGGCTAATAAGTTATGACTACTTAACTTTATATAGAGATAGAGACTCATATAATAATTCTAGCTTTGGTAAAACAACATCTTTAGAAAATCGTTGCTTAATTATTTCTTTTCCAGCCGAGCCGATACGATTACGCATACCAAGATCACTAGCTAATTGTTCAAGTCTATTTTGTAAGGCATGAATATCACCTGGCTTGATTAGAAAGCCAGACACCTCATCTTCAATTAACTCGGGAATGCCCCCTACTTTTGTCGAAATAACCGGAATACCGAAAGACATAGCCTCGAGGATACTTACGGGCAAACCTTCGTTATAGGAGGGCAAGACAAAAATATCCGCATCATTTAATAATTTATTTTTTTCAGTATTGCCGACCCAGCCTAAAAACTCAATATAGGAATCTAGCCCCAATTCATGTGCATATTCTTTAGCTAAGCCAACATCTCCATCCCCTGCAATATGAAGATAAAATTGAGGCACATTTTTTACCACGGCCGCAAATGCCTTGATGAGATCATGAACTCCTTTGCGATTACTGACCATTCCTAAAAACAATAAATTTATTTTAGTATTATCTTTTGATTGCACTACAGGCTCAGGTATTTCGACATAATTTGGAAGCACAACAATATTTGCTTTTGGTGCCACCTCTAGTATATAAGAGCGCCACGATTCTGATAGAACTACAACCACATCAGTCGTACTAAGTAGCCAGCCTATTAGGTGTTTTCCAATGGTCGGTAAGGAATTATAGAATATTTTTGTCCAGCCTCCGTGCAAATGCATTATGGAAGGAATACCAAAAACTTTACCCATAATAACGAATATCATTTTTCGCCAAAAACTCATGCCTATAGATACATGGCAATGTATCAAAGCGATGCGACCTGTTACTGCCAAGGTAAGGATGTAAAAAAAGGCTTTCGTTAATATCAAAAACTTTTTAAAATGTGACCCATTTACATGTGAATATACAAATTGCACATTCCATCGATCGAAAACTCCATCCCGTTGATAGCCTTCTATTACTGATAGCATGCCTCCCTCTGTCTTAGTACATAGGATAAGAATATTTTTTTTAGTCATAAATAATAGTCATTTTATTGGCAGCGTTAAGTTATTGGTCCGACTGTACAAGACCCTTAGCTCCATTAGAATAGAGCTAAGTCGTTATCTTGATTGTAATTTATCATGCTTTGTCCGCAAAACCTCGCCGTTCAGGGCGGGGATGTAAGTAAGGATGTAAGGATGCTCTTGACTTTTTTTGCTCATATAATATACTCTAAATCAGTAGTAAAGGTTTTAAATCTGTATCAGCGATAACCAAGC
>CAIVYW010000515.1 GCA_903910205.1 uncultured Methylococcaceae bacterium
GGTTTGTGCTTCGGAGAGCAGGTCGGCATGTTCAAGGATAAAGGCATCAAGGTTTGTCAGTAAATTATCGAACCAGCGGATGGACTCGGCATAATATTGAATGTGTGAGTTACGAACTGCGGCAAGGTCATAATCTTTGATCAGTTCGTTGAAATCGATGCCGTCAGCAAAGCCAACCTTCGGGGCGGGCATAGCAGCTAATGCCTCGTTTATCTCAGCCAGTTGTTTGACTAATGCTGGACGGATGACGTACATCTTTTCGTAGAGCGTTGTCAGTTCTTCGTCGTCGAACTTGGGTATCCACCCTTCTTGAATGAAGAGGTTGAGAATTTTCTGGGCGCGTTCTTTAGGGGTAAATATATTGTTATTGGTTAGAATATCGTCTGAAACAAATTTGTCACAAAACGGGAATGAAAAACAGTTTTCATTATCCACTGCACAATCTCCAACAAAAGTACCATCCTTAAAAACATTCTGAATATAATCATTTCTGAGGCTACTTGATTTATCAGAAATAATATTGTTTACAGACCTCGTACTTAGGTATTTATTTGCATATACTTTTATTGATGCAAAATAGTATTTGAAATTATTGGTTCCTGGAAAATTAAATGAGTATCCATGTATGTCATGATTTTTATATGTTTTTATTTCAGTGTCAAATTTTTCCGTAGGCATATTGGAGTTATACCATTTGAGTATGTCATCAAAATAATGAGTATTAGGAAAAATAACTCCTGTATGTGAATCAAATATTATTTTTTCTTTGTTTTTAATGTAAAAAAATTGCTGTGATAATATTTTATTTAGTAATTGATCAGTAAAGCCGCCGGCACATTTTGTGATGCTCTCTTGCATTTGTTCTATCTGGATTTTTATAGAATCAGCTTCAGAGGTAAGACGTTCTAATGAGCCGGAGAGCTCTGCTTTTCTAACTTCAAGGAAATTAATTTTATCTGCTACAGCTGGATTATCTGGACCGTCAAGCAGTTCACAAATTCCTGAAAGCTGTTTTTCCAATTCACTTTTTTGATTGTTTAACGATGTAAAATCCACAAGAATCTCCAGTGTAAAATAGGGAAAATTGGTTAAAGATTACGGGAGATAATTTTCAAGTTCCTTTATAAAGGGTATCGCTGCTCGCTCAATATCTGGCTTGAGTGTTATGTCAAAGTTATTTTGTAACTATTCAGCATAATTTATTTTTGCTCTTTGAAAAAAAGTTCTTGACACGGTTTTTAGGTGATTTTTGAAAATCCGGAACACCTTTGAGTCCTGCCCGCATTGCTTTGTTGGGGGCGCGGTGCTGCGCTTGCTGCGCCTGTAAAATGCTTCAGCATTGGCGACCGTGCATAAAATAAAATATCGGCTTATGCAGCCACCTGGCGCGAAAATTTCACCCTCAAAAACTTGTGTTATAGTGCCTTATCACAAACACGGGTGGTTGTATGACAGTTGAGGCAATCAACATAGAAGCAAGTATACAAACGGCAAAAGAACTGATTGCCAAAGAGAAGGATATATCTCCGGCACTCAAGGTAGCTCTTGATGTCCTGCTGCTTCTGGTCACCATATTGGCAAACCGTCTGGGGCTTAATAGCAAGAACAGCAGCAAGCCACCATCAACTGATCCCAATCGAGAGAAAAAGCCCAAAGAACCTGGCGATCGGAAACCCGGTGGTCAGTATGGTCATGTTGGAACCACACTTAAGCAGGTTTCTGATCCAGACCTTGTCAAGGAAATCAAGCTTGACAGGAGTACATTGCCACCGGGCAGTTACAGAATTACCGGCTATGAGAATCGTCAAGTAGTTGATATTGACATCAGCACCTTTGTTACCGAATGGCGTGCCGAAGTTATTGAACACCAAAATGGTAAACGCTATGTTGCCGTGTTTCCCAAGGACGTAACCAGACCGGTTCAATATGGCATCGGGGTTAAGAACAACGCTGTCTATCTATCCCAGTATCAACTTATTCCTTACAACCGTGTCGTGGAACAGTTTCAAGATCAGATGGGTATTCCCATCAGTGCTGGCACAATCAACAATTTCAATAAGGATGCCTTTGAACGTCTTGAAATATTTGAATCATGGCTCAAAGAGCAAC
>CAIVYW010000516.1 GCA_903910205.1 uncultured Methylococcaceae bacterium
CTTTAGCTTTAGCTTTAGCTTTAGCTTTAGCTTTAGCTTTAGCTTTAGCTTTAGCTTTAGCTTTAGCTTTAGCTTTAGCTTTAGCTTTAGCTTTAGCTTTAGCTTTAGCTTTAGCTTTAGCTTTAGCTTTACTAATAACCCTTTCAAAAAAGATAACCATGCCCATCTCCACTATTCAAACAACTCAACTCAACAAAACACCAACGGGTATTCGCGGACTAGACGAAATTACTTATGGTGGCTTACCCCAAGGTCGCTGTACCTTGCTGGCCGGTGGGCCGGGTTGTGGCAAAACGGTACTGGCTTTGCAAATCTTAGTGAATGGCGCTAAGCAAGGTGAGCCGGGCGTTTTTGTTGCCTTTGAAGAAGATGCCGCACGCATTGTCATTAATGCCGCCACCTTTGGCTGGGATTTGCCTGACTTACAAAACAAAGATTTGTTTTTTTTAGATGGTAAGCCGGGTCCAGAAGATATTTGGGCAGGTGACTTTGAACTTACTGGGCTACTCGCCATACTCAAAGCCAAAGCCGATCAGATCAAGGCTAAACGAATTGTGTTTGATTCTATCGACGTGTTGTTATCGCTACTTGATAATCCTAAAGCTGAGCGCCGCGAGTTATTTCGCCTCAACGACTGGCTAGTAACTAATGGCATGACTGGCATAGTGACCTGTAAAAATAATGATTCAGGTCTGTCCGGACTGGACTATAAAGATTTCATGCAATACATGGTCGATTGTGTGATTAACCTGACCCATGAAATGGATGATCGGGTCGCGCACCGATCCCTGCGTGTGGTTAAATACCGAGGCTCTGGTTTTTATTCTGGCGAAGTGACACTGTTATTAGGTGATCAGGGTGCTGAGATTATCGCCTTTCCAGAAAGTACCCATGATCAAATCGCCAGCAACAAACGTATTTCCTCAGGTGTGCCTCGCTTAGACAGTATGCTGGGCGGTGGTTACTATAAAGGCTCGGCGGTATTATTAAGCGGAGCGCCAGGCACGTCAAAATCTAGCCTTTGCGGTATGTTTATACTTGCAGCCTGTGAGCGCGGTGAAGCCTGCCTATATGTCAGCTTTGATGAATCCGTCAGTGAAATTGTTCGTAACCTGAAATCCATCAACATTAATTTAACGCCCTATGTCGACAGTGGACTACTGCATATTGAATCGATACGCAGTAGCTTAGCCGGCACTGAAGAGCAGGTCGGCAACTTGCGTAAGCTGATAGAGCATCATCAGCCTCAGTGCTTTGTTATTGACCCGTTGTCGGCCATCGTGCATAGCGAAGGTGATAGTCGCAGACGCATGCCTGAAAAAATACTCACTCTGACTAAAGCCAGTGGCATTACCCTGTTATGCACCAGTTTACTGGGTAATGGCGGTGACTCACTGAATGAAGAAACGGGCATACAAATTTCAGCCGTTGCCGACACCTGGATACATATCAGTTATTCCATACTAGGCGGCGAACGCAATCGAGCCTTATCGATCATCAAGTCACGCGGTTCTGAGCATTCTAATCAGGTGCGTGAGCTAATTATACATTCTCAAGGTATTACTCTAGCCGATGTTTATCAAGCGGATGGCGAAGTGCTCATGGGCACGGCCAGATGGCAAAAAGAACAAGATGAAATAGCGGCTGAACGCTTACTATTGGCCAATGTTCAGCACAGACGTAGAGTCATCGAACTCGCTCAGGATGAAGTCAATGCTAGAGTCAAAATTTTGCAAGTGGACTTAGCGGTCAAGCAAAAAGAATTGGATTTATTAATGGTCACCGAGGCTGCGCGTCGTGGCCATTTAGACACTAATCGTGATGAACTATGGAACAAGCGCTCAGGCGATGACAATGACACTATAGCCTTAGCTGTGCCAAAAGATGCATAAAGTCGTTACACTACCAAAACCGGCCCATTCCTTAACCATGGCAACTCATCAATTTCGCTTATATATTGCCGGTGAATCGGTCAATTCAAAGCTCGCCTTCAATAATCTTAAGTTGTTTTGTGACACTTATTATCCCAATGATTATCACATTGAACAGATTGATGTACTGCTATCGCCCGATATTGCTTGGGCGCAAGGTGTTACGGCAACGCCCATGCTATTACGGCTAACACCAGCACCTGCCATCAAGATGATGGGCAATTTGAGCGATACCGCACAGCTGATCAACAGCTTGGCTGACACTCATGGATAAGATACAACAATTATTAAATAAATTAGAAACGGCTAATATTGATTTAGCAGAGCTGGGGCTTGATGCGGTATTAACGGAGCAAGGCCCTTTACTAATAGGCGAGGCACGCTTTACGGTGCCCTTTTCAGAAGCACGCTATCGCAGCCTGATTGATCGCTTAGATGTGATCGTGCTAGAGCTGACGGCCTCAGGCCAGATTGTCTATAGCAACGAGGCTACTAGCCGCATCACTGGCCTCTCCACTAAAGAGCTATTAGGCTATAACTGTCTGGACATTATCAAACCCAGTAACAGCACTCTGTCTATCGCTAGCCTGCACCAAGAATTTCTCGAAAATGTCGAATTAGTCGATTATCAAACCGGCCTAGTCACCAAAGATAACAGCGATAAAGTTATTTCTTGGAATACCTTTGATATTTTCAATAACGATCATCAACTCGAACGTATCGTTTATTTTGGTATTGATATTACCCAGCGACTACACGATGAACAGGAATTAGCGATCGCAGCGATCGCCTTTGACTCTCAATTAGCTATGTCGATCTATGATACGGAGGACATTATACTTAGGGTCAATAAAGCCTACACACAGCTCACCGGCTATACGACTAATGATGTCATAGGCCAAAGTTGTCAACAGACAAAATCGGATCATCATACCGCTGATTTTTATGCCAAAAAGCGAAAAATCATTAAAGACACAGGAGCATGGCACGGCGAAATCTGGAATCTACGTAAAAATGGTGAAGACTATCAAGAGTATCGCACCGTTAATGCGGTGAAAAATAATGAAGGTCTCATTACTCATTATGTTTCTACCCATACTGACTTGACCGAGCGTAAACTCGCGGATGAAAGCCTCAGTATTGCCTCTGTTGCTTTTGAAACCGCTCAAGGTATGTTCGTTACCGATACTCAAGGTTTTTTTATTCATATCAACCAAGCCTTTTCAGATGCATCCGGTTATAGCATGACTGAACTGGTAGGTAAAAAGCCCAACATCTTGAAATCAGGCCTTCAGACTGACGAATATTATGAGCAGATGTGGCGTAGCGTTACTGAGCAGGGAAGTTGGTCAGGAGAAATATCCAACAAACGGAAAAATGGTGAAATCTATTTAGAACTCATCCATATTGCCTCAGTATTGTCTGAGCAAGGCAGCCCCTCACATTATGTGGCTAATTACACCGATATTGGCAAACTTAAAGCTTACGAAGCCGGTTTAATAGAGGCTAAAGAAAAAGCCGAGCGTTTTTCAACACTGAAATCGCAATTTATAGCCAGCATGTCGCACGAGATCCGCACGCCTATGGCGGCTATCATTGGCTTTTCTGATTTAGCCTTGTATGAAGACATGTCTGAAGAAGTCAGGGTTTATTTACAAGATATTAATACCGCCTCCACTAGCCTACTGGGGATATTGCAAGATGTCCTTGATTTTACAAAGCTAGAAGCCGGTCGTGTGGTCATTGAATCCTTACCCTTTAAGGTGTTGGACTTGCTTAACACTATTGGCACACTCTTTTCTGGCTCTGCACAACAAAAAGGTCTGGTATTTACTATAGCGCGAGATAGTACCATCCCTCTTGAGTTGCTAGGCGATAAACTCAGACTGCAACAAGTGCTGACTAACCTAGTTGGCAATGCCATCAAATTTACCGCGCATGGTACGGTTAAGCTAGAAATAACCTTGCAAGCTATGACGATCTCACAAGTGCAGTTATTATTTTGCGTGACCGATAGCGGTATCGGCATTTTACTGGATGATCAAGACAAGTTATTTAAAGAATTTAGTCAGGTAGATGGTTCTTTTTCTAGGCAATATGGCGGCACCGGCTTAGGTTTAGTCATTAGTAAAGAACTGGTCGAATTGATGGGGGGTGAAATTTCTGTCGTTAGCAGCACGGGGCAAGGCAGTGCCTTTAGCTTTGCTGTGCAGTTGGGGGTCATTAACGAATCTATAGGCTATACGACTCAATTAACAGCTATAAGCCCCAAAGTGCCTAGCCAACTAACGGCCAATAAACTAAAAGGCTATCGCATTC
>CAIVYW010000517.1 GCA_903910205.1 uncultured Methylococcaceae bacterium
AAAAAAAGTCAAGAGCATCCTTACATCCCCGCCCTGAACGGCAAGGTTTTGCGGACAAAGCATGATAAAATTGGGGTTGCCGAATGAAGTGGCTCATTGTGTTCCTCGGTATTGTCTCTAATACTTCAGCTAGTGTTTTAGTTAAAATGGCTATGATGCCACCGCGTAAATTTCCTAGTTTAGACGATTCAATCCGCTCAGTTATTTGCAACTGGCCATTTTGGTTAGGTTTAGGTCTTTACGGTATGGCATTTTTACTCTATGCCGCAGCCTTGGCACGCTTACCTCTAAATATCGCTCACCCTATACTCACATCTGGAGCTATATCGGCAGTATCACTATGTTCATTGCTAATCTTTCGTGAACCATTCCATTGGACAACTATCACCGGTATTTTACTGGTAGTTGTCGGTATGGCCATGATCACAATTCATGTAACCTAACAATAAAACTTCAATAATGAATCAAGCTAACATAACACCTGAAATTCGTGCTAATTGGCAAGTACCTACATTTGAAATTCCTTTATGGCTAGAACGACAACACCCTTGGTGTGTCGTGATTCCTGTCATTAATGAAGGTCAAAGAATCAAAAGCCAACTGTCCAGAATGGCAGCGCTAAAAATCAACGAGATTGCCGACATTATCATCGTGGATGGTGGCACTACCGATGGCTCATTAGGACTGAATTTACTGCAACAGAACGGAGTCCGTGGCTTACTGGTCAAAACTGGACTCGGCAAGTTGAGCTCGCAGCTGCGCTGTGCCTATGCATTTGCACTCGATCAAGGCTATGAAGGCATCATCACCATTGACGGTAATGATAAGGATGACCCAGAAGCAATCCCCCGATTCATTGATGCTATGAAGCAAGGTGTAGATTTTGTTCAAGCCTCGCGCTTCATTTCAGGTGGAATTGCAGAAAACACGCCTAAATCAAGAGATTTAGCCATTCGCTTTATTCATGCACCGATATTAAGTCTGTTTTCTAGCTTTAAATGGACTGACACCACCCAAGGTTTTCGTGCTTATAGCCGCAAGATGCTACTTGATCCCAACATCGCACCATTTCGGAATATATTTTTGACTTATGAGTTGCTTGCGTATCTCTCCTATCGCGCACCTAAGCTAGGCTATCACTGCCTTGAATTACCCACTATTCGACGCTATCCAATAGGGGAAGTGCCAACTAAGATCAGTGGTTTTAAGGGTAATTTATTGCTGTTGCAGGTACTTTTTCGAGCTTGTTTTGGGAAATATAACTACGTTAACGTTAGTACTTCAAAATGAGCAGTATCATTTGCATAACAAACGGAGCTACGGGACAGATTGAGCATAGACAAAGAGGTCGGGGCGAACGGTTAAATCTAGCATCTGTCCCGCCTTAAATTGGTAGCCCAATTGAGCTACCATCTTTAGACGGGATAGCAAACAGAAAGATGATTCGCCTGTGCACCGAAAAGCCCGTCATTCTGGCAGAAATGCAAGAATCCAGTCACAAAGGATGTGGATTTGTGATTTGGCATTGAGCCTAAACATTTCGCAGCGTTATCGGAAAGCTCCCCTCCACGGCACTAGATAACGGCATCCTTGCCAGTATGACGATATTTTGACATCTTCCGCCACCTGAAGGAAGGGGATTCCTAGTTTCCTAAGAGTGAGTATGTATCGCTACTGCTCACTGGTTTCTGCTGCTGACGACATTACTGCACCGTTCACTTCACAGACTAGCC
>CAIVYW010000518.1 GCA_903910205.1 uncultured Methylococcaceae bacterium
AGGCAAAGAGTTCAGCTTTATGTTCAAGATCAGCAGCTATGGGCGACCAGCCATAACGCTCACCCAGTAAACTTAAAAAATAAGGCCGACAACGATTAATTTCTTCAAGGCAGATACGTACCACTTTGCCTTGCTCGGCGTCTTCTTTAGTCACACCCCAACGTAAGTCTATTTCGGTAAATTCAACTTGACGTTCGCGGCACGCACGGCGAATAACGGGGAACACATGGCTAACTAAATAATCCCGCTCCGCATGCATGTCACGAAAGGTTGAGGAGATAAAGACGCGGATTTCGCGATTTGAATTATTTGCGATGGCGGTCATCAATAGATTCCTGGGCTTGCTGAGCAAGGGTTTGCTCGATTTCTTTTAATGAAACACTATGATTAGCGGTTAAGATACCCAATAAATTATCAAATGATTGTTTAGGGTTATTTTCAATTTCAGTGGTTTCGGATAAGGTTAAAAGCGCTCTACCCATCGGTAGTTTTTTAATGGGCTCAATATGCACTTTAATAGCCTGTAACATTAGCCGTACCTCTTATTTAAAATTTAATTGATGGTCATTAGGCAGTAAAAACTGTTATGTATGGTAACCGCTACGACAATCGTAATAAAGTTATACTACTTTATTAACTAAGCCACCTACAAAGTACAATAGGCGCTATTGCGATAATCCTGAAGCAGAGCCTTACGTTTATTAGCTACCAACTTAAGACAGGACAGAGGCTTGGCCGTTCGCCCCGAGCCTCACTGCCATTAAGTTAAGAGAAAATAGTAAAAATTTGGAGTGCTGAGCTTCAGCTATTGCGCTTTAAAACAGCTGAAGCTGTTTTACTCCAGGCACAGATTACTTAACTGTGGGCAGTGACACGGAGCCTGGGAACGATGTACTATTTACAATATCCCGCCTTAAGTTGGTAGCCCGTTTATTAAATTAACCTGCCAAATGATGACGTATTTAACGCCATATTTATAAAAACTGGTATTATCTGTGCCTAACATCATTTAATAGCATAATGAAAAAATAATTTTTATTTATATTATGTTAATTAGTAAAGTGTTTCATTCTTCTAACTACTTAATTAAAAATGAAAAGTAGTTATTTTAAACTTAAAAAAAGGAGTAATTGTAGATGAGATTAGCAGATAAAGTACAAGAATGGCTTAATGATAGGGAATGGAACGATAAAATTGAGTTTGACGAAGAAAATCAAACCTCAAGCGTAAACTTCCAATACACCATAAATGATCAACCTTTTAAAACATATATAGAAACGGACGAAAAACAGGACTTTTTAAAGTTTTATTTTTATGCGCCTTTTAATGCCTTATCAAAAAAGCATATTGATTGCGCAGTATTGTTTAACCATATCAATTCATGCTCAGGTTCTGGGTCAATAACTCTTGACTATGATAGAGGTTGTATTAGATGGCATCATATTATCGATGTTGAAGAGACTGATCCTTCAGTTATCGCTATTAATAATGCCTTTAGATCAGGTACAAGTACATTCAGTAAATGGTTTGATGAGATCTCCGAAGTAGCACTGACTAAAACCACTGCTCAAGAAATAATCGATAGACTTAATGCAGATTCTGAAGAAGAATCACCTGAGGAAGCTGTTCCGGATTCTATCTAATGAACATTTATTTATTGGGAGTTTATTAGTTATGGCATTAACAAATAATGAAGCATTTAAAACGGCAGCAGGTTATGCCAAAGCGGTTGCTTCATTAAATGATATGAAAGAACTATCTCCCCTTGTTTTTTTGGCTGGTGTTTACTTGGCCTTAAGCAAGGATGCTTTTAATGAGGAAGTCATTTTAACTGACGATTTAAGTGAAAAAATCCTAACCGCTCTCAAAGACGTGGGATACCAACTTGATGAGGTCGATATCGCTCATATTAATCAAACCTTTCCGATTAACCCTGCTTTAAAACAAGTTATTGGTGAATGTCAAAAATTAAACATTAATGACTTTATTGTAAAATTGGCTGAATCGGCTAATTTAATAGCCAAGACTGATGGCGAAGAGATTGCAAATCTTGAGGCTTTCTTTGCAGACCCTATTTTTCAAGCCATTGATCGTTATGCACAAGGGCTCTCCAAAAAGTTTGGGTTTGATGAAAACAAACCTGAACTCTATGCGATGGGTGCGCTAGTTGCTCTTAATAAAGGTGATTTGGCTCAGCGACCCGCTTTATCTGCCCATATTAATGCCTATGCTCGTGAGTTTAAATCTTGGATAGATCATCAGGGTTGGCAGAGCTTAGATGACTTGAAAGATTTTTTAGATGTTAGCGACAATCAACAAATTAGCGCCACACATCCATTACATAGCTTTAGTAAAGCACGCAATCCACTCATTGCCTTGTTAAATGCAGGCATTGAAAATGTGACCCAAATACGTGCGACAGAATGTGTTGCCTATCATGAAGCAGGGCATGCCATTGTTTCTTTAGCTTTACGACCCAAAGTACAACTTGATAAAGTCACTATTGTGCCCAACGAAAATGAGAATTACGATGGCTGCACATTTTTTAGCAATCCAATTTATAAGCATCTAACTAGAACCCGCGAAGACATTCTTGAGGACTTATGTGTTGCGCTTGCCGGCCAAGCTGCACAGTTAAAAAAATATGGCTTTAATGCGGCGGATATCGGCGCTCAAAGCGATTTTGCTGGTGCAACCGAATATGCTTGGCAGTACATTACAGAATATGGACTAGATGATTCTTTTGGGCCGGTGCAATTAAGTTTTTTGAGTCGTAAATACAGTATTAAATCTGGCTGGTTATTCGATGAGGCTCAAAAACGCCTGCAATCTTTATTAAAAGAAGCTCAACAGAAAACTGAAATTTTGTTAGCAGAGCACTGGGATAACCTTGAACGTGTAGTTGAAGGCTTATTAGAACGAAAAACACTAGATGAAGATGAAGTTAGGGCCTTGCTTTTTCCTGTTAAAAATTAAGTTCGTTGGTTTAGCTATTTTTTGTAAAACAATCTTTACCGTGACTTTAAACTAAACCTAGCCATGTTATGACTTACGAAACCGCACCTAAACTTGTACCAACCTTTAGCCTTTTAATTGCAGGGACAGGCATTACTCTTGGTGATAATGCTACATCGCTACACATGGCTATAGAGCATCGGTTGACAGATTTAGTGGCTACAATAGTTAGTAGACTGAAGCTGGAAGTTGCAACGGCTGAATTGATCTATGGTGATAATGCTGGCCCCCGAACAATTCTTAATATTTTATCTGGAAATTATTCGGCTTTTAATAATTGGGCTAGCATTATTGCTGAACGCCTGCATTTACCCTTACATATTGTTCATTGTGGAGAACTTGAAAGTCTAAAGATAACGAGCTTATCAACTATTGAACGAATAATTAGCTTAAGTTCGATAGTCGAAAATGATGTTTTTTTATCCCAAGAGAAACTCGTCCAAGAAGATACCTTAAGATCATTTTCTGATATTTTACTATGGATAGGTGATGTCCTTGATGATGAGTCAACCCATCAAGTTAAAGTACTAAGAGAGACGATTCTTGAAGGAAAACCGATTATTTGGCTACATTCAGATAATAAGTATTCTATTTTAGATTATCGTCTTTTGGATGAACCGCACCGGTTACTGTTATCAACAAGTCATGATTGTCAGTCGGTCATTAAAGCACTATTTGTTGACTATGATAGTTCTCTGTTAGAACAGGAAATTAGATTTATAGCTAATCCCTTGCATGCTTTTAATAACAAGGCGTCCATTGAGCCGTCTTTAAAAATTCTACATGAATATTTTACTGACAAAGCTCCCAACTCCTTAAGCCATCATTTTTCAGGGAGAGTTGATAAATCATTAAGGGCAGTCATAAGCCTTAAGGACTTGTTTGGCGCACTTTTTTCTAAAGCCAAACCCTCTTGGTACGGCGTTAATATAGCAGACAATCTTGTTGAAACAGACTGCCATATAAAAGAACCACGTCAATTATGGGAGCGTTTTATTTGGTCTGATCAACGGGCTAATGTCGCAGCAGGCTTTCATCGTGATGTAACGTGGTGTCTTTATTTATTATCAACTTTGGCCGTATTTTCCGCTGTTGCAGGTGTTATTGATTTAGGAGCTTTACCCGATTGGTTTTGGCCAGTTACAGAATTGATTGCCATTGCGGTACTTTTAGTTAGTTATAGTATGGCAGCTCATCTCAATTTACATGGAAAATGGTTGTTCCATCGGTTTATTGCCGAGCAGATCCGTTACACGCGATTAGGATTACCACTGTTAACCTTTCAGGAGCCTTTATTAGCCCCCCTTCGACAGACGGTACAAATGAAAGACGGCCAAATTCAAACAACATTAAGACGCGCTGAAACATGGCTATTGAAACGCACCGTTGTCACTTCTGGCTTACCTCATCTGGCACATAAATCGATATACCAACCCGATAAAATCTGTCATGAGCTGAGAGACTATGTGGTTAATGTTATTACCGACCAATGTAATTACCACAAGAAAACCTATAAAACCTTACACACTATTGAGCATCGTTTGCACTGGCTTACTCATCTGGCTTTCATAATGACTGGATTAGCCGTTATAGGGCATTTTGTCATTCACGCGCCGTGGTTATTAATTTTTACTGCCGCATTACCTGCACTTGCCGCTGGTATTCATGGCATTGTGACCATGAATGAAATGGGGCGTGTAAGTCAGATGTCAAAACACACCCATCATCAACTGGTACATTTATTGGAATGTATATCAAGACTGGATTCGTTACATTTCGATGACGCTCGTTTCCTTATTCAGTTAAGAAACATTACTCATGAAGCGGCCTCAGTGATGTCGAATGTTAATCGCCAGTGGCAGGATTTAATTGAGCATCAGGCAACTGCATTACCTGCATAAGCTGACTATTAGACCAGTTGTAGGCTGGAATACACCAACCACAGGCTTTTAAATAATGATCTATAAGTTCGGCTCGGGTTTCTGCTTCATTCATTATTGATTCTTTTTTTAGGCTATTTTAAAAGGACGAGCGTGTTAATCCCACACATAGCGTTCATCATATTCCACATTATATTTTTTAAGGAATGTGCGATATTCATCCTGAAAATTTTTCTTGGTATGATGTTCATGCTGATTAGTGATATAGGCGATTACTATATCCACTTCCGTAGGATTAACAGAAAATGCCCCATAACCATCTTGCCAATAAAAGTTTTTTAATGCGTCATCTTTTGTTTTCATCCACTTTGATGAATGAGCCTTTATTTCTTGAAGAAGCTTACTAAGCATTACTTTTTTGGAAAGCATACAGAGTATGTGTATATGATCGGTATAGCCACCTATTTTTATAGGCTG
Organism: uncultured Methylococcaceae bacterium; assembly: GCA_903910205.1. GTDB lineage: Bacteria > Pseudomonadota > Gammaproteobacteria > Methylococcales > Methylomonadaceae > Methylobacter_C. The sequence continues at coordinate 5,373 of CAIVYW010000518.1, forward strand.
ACATTCCAGATTTTTACAAATGCCGCCGAGATAACTGTGAAGCTCTTGTTCGTAAGGTGGAAAGATAAGCGCTTCTCTGTTTTTAGTGCTAAACACGATATGGATATAATTTTTTACGAGTGACTGTCCCATTTCTTGGATAGAATGTAAAAGTAAGTGGCTATAAGGAATATTAGCACAAGGCTCAACACCATAAAATCAATATGCCAAAAGCCAAAAGGACAGAGATAAAGCCCTGCAAGCGCGGAATACATTAGATCAAATCAATCACCATGGGATACATGATGGTCGTCGTTACGGTATTTCGCCCTTACAGGGCTTTATCATTTTTTTTTGTTTCGATGGGCGTTGCCCATCGCTGACAGATTATGCCCCTTTGGGGCTTTTTAATTCACCGGCAAAGGCTTTTGCAGGATGGATTTCTTTAATTCATCCAAGTCATTTATCTTCTGCTGGTAGGTGGTTTCCCGTTCAATACGGTGAAATCAACATACCACAAACCCAAAGCCCTGTAAGGGCAAAATACATTAGCATAGGGCGTTAACCCTATGAAATCAACATACCACAAACCCAAAGCCCTGGAAGGGCGAAATACATTAGCATAGGGTGTTAACCCTATGAAATCAAAATATCCACAAACCCGAAAGCCCTGGAAGGGCGAAATATATCAGCATAGGGCGTTAACCCTATGCGAGGTTTCGATTTAGATAGAATTGCTATCTGTTATTCCACGCTCAAAATAAAATCCCATTGCGCTGCGGTCACTGGCATAATCGATAAACGATTGCCACGACGAACTAAGGCTAACTCTTCTATTTCAGAGTAAGTTCTTAACTCTTTTAATGAAATAACACGTATTAACGTTTTTACATGGCGCACATCCACCATGATCCAACGTGGATCTTCAGGATCGCTTTTAGGATCGAAGTTCGCATCTTCAGGATCAAAGGCCGTGAAATCAGGATAGCTTTCTTTTACTATTTCCATGATGCCGACGATACCTGGTACATCACAATTAGAATGATAAAAAAAGATCAGATCACCTAATTTCATTTCATCGCGCATCATATTTCTTGCTTGATAATTTCGCACCCCATCCCAATGTTCAGTTTGATTAGGTCTGTTGTAAAGTGCGTCAATGCTAAAACTGTCTGGTTCAGATTTCATTAACCAATAATTCATATTATTTAACTCCATTAATTTTTAAAATGATGATTGTAGTCATCCATTGCATGTCTAATAACCTCGTGTGCTTCTTCTCGGCCATACACATTCGTTATTTCACAAATGTTTTCTTCACTCGGTAAATGTTTATAGGTTAAAAAGTAATGTTTAAGCCGATTAATATAAGATTCTGGACAATCTGACACATCATTCCATTGCCTATAAAACTCATCCCCTTTCATCACGGCAATAATCTTATCATCCGCTTCGCCATTATCTAATAAACGAAAACCGCCGATAGGAATCGCCTGTAACAAAATATCACCATGCGTTACGCTACGCTCACTTAAAACACAAATATCTAATGGATCTCCATCACCCTTGTCTACCTCTTTGCCTGATTTTAAAGCCGCATAATCAGCAATTTTTTCTGCACAATAAGTGCGCGGTATAAAACCATAAAGCGTAGGTATCATATTAGAAAACTTTTGCGGCCGGTCTATTTTAAGATAACCCGACTCTTTATCTATTTCATATTTCACCGTATCTGAAGGAACAATTTCAATAAATGCGGTAACAATAATGGGGGCATTTTCACCCGGACTAATACCATGCCAGGGATGTGCTTTGTGTCGTGCTTTCATGGGTTGTTGCTCCTTTTACTTAATTTTTTACACAGAAATCTGCGCTTTAATATGCTCATGGGCCTGATAGTGCTCGATTTCAAAATCATCATAACTATATTCAAATAGAGAAGCTGGTTTATTTTTAAGGCTTAATGTCGGTAAAGCATAAGGCTGGCGCGTTAATTGTAAGTTAGCTTGCTCTAAATGATTGAGATATAAATGCACATCCCCCCCTGTCCAAATAAAATCCCCTACCGCTAAATCACACTGCTGAGCAACCATATGCGTCAATAACGCATAACTTGCAATATTAAACGGCAGTCCTAGAAACGTATCACAACTGCGCTGATAAAGCTGACATGATAACTTGCCATCAGCCACATAGAATTGAAAAAAAGCATGGCAAGGGGCCAAGGCCATTTTTCCAGAAGCGACATTCTGTTGTGGGCTCATACTTTCATCAGGTAAATCAGCAACATTCCACGCCGATACAATAAGGCGCCGACTATTCGGTGTTTTTTTTAATTGCTCGATAAGCTGTTTAAGCTGATCAATAGGCTGTCCATCGGCAGTCGGCCAAGAACGCCACTGATGGCCATAGACAGGACCCAAATCACCACGTTCATCAGCCCACGCATCCCAAATATTAACGCGATGTTCATGTAAATAGGCGATATTGGTCTCACCTTTTAAAAACCACAATAATTCATGAATAATAGATTTTAAATGAATTTTCTTGGTTGTCACCAAAGGAAAGCCCTGTGTTAAATCAAAACGTAGCTGATGACCAAACAAAGACCGCGTACCACTGCCGGTTCTATCGCCTTTTTCGACGCCTTCCTTAAGAATTTTATCGAGTAATGCTAAATAATTTTTCATGCCTAGTTACGATTATTGAGTGTTAAATATCACGGCCATTAAGCTAAGGTTTTTTTGTAAAATTGTGGGAGTGGCTTTAGTTACGCAATCGTGGCTAAAGCCACTCCCACTGCATTCTAAATTCCACTAACTTAATAGTAGTGAGGGTTAAGCCTAGTATCTGTCACGCCTTTTAACCCTTCGCCCTGAGTCTTTCGTCTGGGCTGAACCCGCCTTAAATTGATAAGTATTTATTAGCAGTGCCCTTACTTCGCACTCCTCTTATAACGTATAGAGGAAATAATCGACAAACTAATTAAAACAGCTCCCACGGAACCTGTGACCACTTCAGAAATATGATACATCATGCTCAGTAACATAATAGCCGCCAAGGTACCGATTGCATAATGAGCACCGTGTTCTAAAAACACATATTCATCTAAAGTGCCTTTACGCACTAAATAAACAGTCAGGCTTCTTACAAACATAGCGCCTATGGCTAAACCTATCATAATAATAACCACATCTTGGGTGATCGCAAAAGCACCAATAACCCCATCAAATGAGAACGAAGCATCTAACACTTCAAGATACAAAAAACTCATGACGCTGCCCTTTTTTATGGCCGTAGTGACTTCTTCGCCCTCTTCTTCATTTTCAAATAAAGCCGCTAAACTATCGACGATTACAAATAAAATCACCCCAGATATGCCAGAAAGTATGGCATCAAATCGTATGGCTTCGGGCAGCCAATGCTGGCCTAGTAATAACACACCTAAGGCCAAAATAATTTCGATAGATTCTAACTTACCAAAGTCTGAGAGCTTTCTTTCTAAGTAGCCTAACCAATGCAACTCTTTATCTGAGTTAAAAATAAACGAGAAAAATACCATTAATAAAAACATACCACCGAATGCGGCAATTTGCACATGTGAGGCATTTAAGTGCTCAGCATAGGTTGCAGGATCATGTAGAGCCATCGCTGTCACACCTAAGAAATCAATTCCCGTGGCAACGGATACAATTAAAATCGGGAACAACAAACGCATACCAAACACAGCAATTAATATGCCCCAGGTTAAAAAGTATCGCTGCCACTTATCATCCATGCGCTTTAAAATGCTTGCGTTAACCACCGCATTATCAAAAGATAAACTGACTTCTAATACCGCTAAGATAAGGGCGATGAATGCGCCCATGATACCGCTCCAAAAATAGGCCGCAACTAAGCCTATCAGGGTAATCAGGAATGAAAGACGAAAATACTGCATAAACTACCTCTATTTAATGTTTTTGTTGCATAACTATAAGGCTATTTAATCGAAAATCAACTTTATCAATGTTAACAACATATTACATTTGTTGTAGCGAGCTATTTATTAAGAGCGAAAATTAAGTTCTTTTAACAAAACGGCTGTTGTTTGAGGTACTTTTTGTATTTTTTAACGATAATCAGTCAGTCATTTTAAAAACACAAAAATGCTGCTTTTTGAGAGCCAGTTAAGGCTTATGGTGGAAGTCGTCGTCACGACATGGACGATTGAGCTATAAAATTTAGGCGGGCGGGGATGTCAATGAGTGCTTATTGAGTCCCTCTCTTTGGAAAAAAGGGGCTGGAGAAGATTTTATTAAATAAATCCCCCCTGCCCACTTGGCTTTGCTCTACCCCTTTTTTAAAGGGGCAGATGAATAGTTACCTGGCAACTGCTCAATTATCAAATTACGATTTTACTGACTGGCGTACAAAAGTCTGACGTGCCATCAGCGGAAATGCTGGCATAGCGAAACGAATAGGTTTCGCCAGGTATTAAATGATCTATTTGAAAGTGCGCTACGGTACTGGTATTGACAGTAATCCATACCGATGCGGCATTGGGAGTCGCCTCTTGAACATATTGCCATATATAAGCGACAGCGTTTTCAATCGCTTTAATTTTTAAAAGCACACTACCACTATGCGGGCCATCATAAGCCGCTATTTCTGGTTTTTGATACGGCGTCGGTTGTTTTGAGGCATGAAAACCACTTTGGATGATAAGCGTTTCATTACCACTGGCGACGGTATTAACGTAGGCGGCTA
>CAIVYW010000519.1 GCA_903910205.1 uncultured Methylococcaceae bacterium
CCAAAATATCAAAAGCAGTTGGCAAAATACCAAAAGTAATCGGTTTGAGCAAGGTGGGCTAAGCAAAGCCTGATTTACTAACTTATTGCTTATTAGTAGCTGTAGGCCGGAATAAGACTTTTCGAGCGTAAGTGAGTTGAGCGTTTCCGGCATATACCCCGCTCCTATGCCGGAAACGCCACCACGCGCTAAGTTTATGTGATCTTATTCCGGCCTACAGCTACCTAGCGTCAAGTATGTTAAAACGCATACAGTGCTTAATAAAGGCTCACGTATTGTTTTTAAAACGCTTAAGCAACGTGAGTGATAATTATCTTTAGGGTTAAATAGAGCAACTAATGGCCCTGTATCTACCAAAATCATAACTAAGTCTTGTTTTGTAAAATAGCTTTAATGCCCTGCTTCGCATTAGCAGAAGAAACTAAAGCTTCGTCACCTTCGCCTAAGTCTAACTGCGAAAAAATCGCATAAGCGCTATTTTTTTGGGAAATAGGCGCGGAAGTTTCAAGCAATATCAATTTAGCGTGCTTCCCAAACCAGTTTTTTGTAAATCACAGGCAAACATATTTGCCCATCTTTTTCAATCATTGCGTCTAACTCAATGACCTGCATAAGCACTACACCTCAGAATATATTAAAGATTCTTAATAGTTGCTTCGAAATCATCACAAAGTTTTTCCACCAGATCTTCGGTTTCTTTGAAGAAGTACTCCCCGACAACTTTTCGATTAAACGCTTTATAGCTACGATATAACTTAGAAAAATCAGTATAGATTTCAGCCTCAGAGGAATGCGACTTAATCTTTACGATGAGCCGTTCGCCGTCTTTATCGTTACGCACATATTGAAAAAAATCGAGTATCTTGGCTTCAAAGTCTTGAATCAGCGTCCCCGTTTTGGCTTCTTGCTCATTACGTGCGGCGATAATAGCGAGAATATCAAATTGGCCGCTAGGTCCAGGTGGTTTGCCTTCCGCAACTTTGCTTGGCTGCTTATTTTTTGGCTTTGGATATTCGGCAACAACTTCAACTATGCCAATCTGATTATCAAAATACACTTCAATCGGATCTTTCACATTTTCATTGCGATGCATCATATTGTAGAGTGTATTGAATTTTCTCCAGAAGAATAAGAAGCTCGGCTCAGTATATTTGGCATCCAGCTCTAGCACATATTGGATACCGTTAAGAATAGTAAAATACTGACCAGCTTTGGCCTTAGTGTCCGCCGTGCGTTGCGGATTAGCGTCGATGTATTTTTTTAAACTGCTTTCAAAGTCCAAAAAACTTTCAGGGTTATCGCGTTTGTCTGAATCTTTGTAAATCTCCATAAACACTCTGAAAAACTTATCAAAGGTATCTGATTTCCTCAGATCGACCAACAGAACATCCAATACTTTTTTATCACTAAACGGGTCAAAATCACTGACCACGACATCTGATAAATGCTCGAATGCATCCTTAATATTTTGTACATTCACGTTGTTATAAGAAAAATCCACAATTTTGCAGTCGTTCTTATGTTTGGTTGTCCGATTCACTCGAGAAATGGTTTGAATTGCACTAATGCCCTTGATTTCTTTATCAAGAAATAAGGTGTGCAATTTCTTTTCATCGAAGCCAGTTTGAAGCTTTGCAACCACGATGATGAGGCCATTCTTTTTCAAGGCGAAGCTCTCTAACACCTTTTCTTCAGATAGGCCGCCATTTAAGCCAGTCGCACTTTGTTCGTCTTGATTACTAGACTAAACAACCACCAGCTAAAGCTGGTGGGTTAGATCTATCGACTAAAGTCGGGATACGGGTCGCAAGACCCGTCTATGTTTCCG
>CAIVYW010000520.1 GCA_903910205.1 uncultured Methylococcaceae bacterium
CGATCATGTAACCAATCTAATTGTACTAATTCCAGTAGAGCATGGACTTTTTTAGCAATGGTTTCATTATCAGGGCGTTCACGTCTTGGTTTGACTCTAAGACCAAAAGCCACATTTTCAAAGACCGTCATGTGCCTAAATAAGGCGTAATGTTGAAAGACAAAACCGATGCCGCGCTTACTGACATTCTGTGTGGTTTTATCGACGCCGCTTAATAACACTCGGCCTTGATCCGCCTGTTCTAAACCGGCAATGATGCGTAACAACGTGGTTTTACCACAACCGGAAGGCCCTAATAAGGCCACTAATTCACCTTCAGGAATTTCCAGATTGATATTAGAGAGTGCCGCAAAGGCACCAAACTGTTTGCTGATATTGGTAAGTAAAATACTCATAATGGAAATCTCAAATTATATTCAAAGTGCTTAGCGACGAGCTTGTTGCCATTCTAAGGTCGTCTTTAAAATCAAAGTCAGGATCGCTAAGGCTGCCAGTATTGATGCACTAGCAAACGCGCCGACGATGTTGTATTCGTTATAATTAACTTCAACATGCAAGGGCAAGGTATTGGTTAAGCCTCGAATATGACCCGATACTACCGACACCGCGCCAAATTCACCCATAGCTCTGGCATTACAGAGCAACACGCCATATAACAACGCCCATTTAATATTAGGTAAAGTCACCGACCAAAAGGTTCTCCAGCCACTCGCGCCCAAAGAAAGTCCCGCCTCTTCTTCTTGGCTACCCATTTCTTGCATTAGAGGAATCAATTGACGCGCCACAAAGGGAAAGGTAATAAATAAAGTCGCTAGAATAATGCCCGGCGTTGCAAAAATTATTTTAATATCATGCTCTATCAGCCAACTACCAAACCAGCCCTCAGCACCAAATAACAAGACAAATATCAAACCCGAAATCACCGGCGAGACTGAAAACGGCAAATCAATTAAGGTCGTCAACAGACTTTTGCCCTTAAAATCAAAACGAGTAACCGCCCAAGCGGCAGCTAGACCAAAGATTGTATTCAACGGCACAGTCACTAAGGCCGTTAATAGCGTCAGCCTGAGGGCTGCTAAGGTGTCGGGGTCAGATAAGGCTGTCCAATAAGCCTCTAAGCCTTTAGAAAAAGCTTTAACGATAACCAAACCCAAAGGTAGGCAGATAAACAAGCCAATAAAGCAGACAGCAATCGTCACTAAACTCCATCTAAGCCAATCTGGATCTTGTAACGCTTGTGGTTGACGCGCCACCAATTTAGCGACGGGTAATTGAATAATAGCCATATTCGCACTCATCTTATAATTGTCCAGAACGTTTACGCACCCAGTATTGCAGCACATTAATCAACAACAATAGTAGGAAGGAAATCACTAGCATCGTTAAAGCAATCGCCGTCGCACCTTCAATATCAAACTGCTCCAGCTTGGTGACAATTAACAAGGGCACAATTTCCGAGACATAAGGCAGATTGCCCGCAATAAAGATGACCGAGCCGTATTCGCCCACACCTCTAGCAAAGGCCAGCGCGAACCCAGTCAGCAAGGCCGGGAACACATTCGGAAAAATAATTTTATTAAAGACCTGTAAACGAGTAGCACCCAAACTAGCCCCCGCTTCTTCCATAGACGCTTCAAATTCTAGCAACACGGGTTCAACGGTACGCACCACAAATGGGATACTGATAAAAATCAGCGCCATCACAATACCCAGAGGTTTAAAGGCGACTTGTACCCCTAAGGTATCAATCAGCAGTTTCCCTAAAAAGCCACTAGGCTGAAAGATAGTCGCCAATACAATACCTGCAACCGCTGTCGGCAGCGCAAAGGGGAAATCAATCAAGGCATGAAAAATACGTTTACCGAAGAACTCATAACGCACCAAAACCCAAGCAACAATAAAACCAAAGAAACTGGCTATTAAAGCCGCAACCAGTGCCGCTGTAAAACTAACGCGGAAAGAAGATAACACCCGTTTATTGCTAATGATGTGTACATAATCTTCCCAGTTCAAACGAAAACTTTGAAACACCAAGGTGCTTAATGGAATTAAAACCACGAAACTTAAATAGACCACGGTAAACCCGATAGTCAGCCGGAAGCCCGGCATAATATTACTTTGTGACATAACCTCACCTATTTTTGGCAATGTATTTAAAGCCTGACGACGTTTATAAAATAATCAGCCCAAAACGTATCCTTTAATTTAAGGTTAAGTTTAAAGAAAATCTTATTGATAAGAAAACGACAATACTAGATAGATATATCTAATTAAAGGATATACCAAAGCTCACACAAAATACTTAATAGGCATTATGTAACCAAAAGCGAGTAACGCCATAACTCGGACATACTGTTAATGCTGGCTTCCAAGCTTTGCTCTTATATTTAGCAGACATCTTTCCTAAATACAGTGCTAGTAAAAGCCCCACTGATTCTGAAGCCAGAATAGAACGCTGGGCTACCAGCCTTTATTCAAAGGGCGAATATGTTTAAATATAACAAGCAGCCTAAGATTTGTTTATCGAACAATCCCAAATAGGGATACAATTAAACCATGCACATTATTTCCCATACTAAGATTATTGAAGCGCAAAAAGATAACCCAGATTGCAGTATTGCTTTAGATCAATGGTATCGGCTAACCAAGCGCTCAAACTGGACAAACTTTTCAGAAGTAAAAAGCTGCTTTCCTGCTACTGACAAAGTAGGCGACAAATTTATATTTGACATAGCTGGCTGGGACTGGTAGGAGAGTTTATGTTATATCCCGTTTATATTCATGTAGGTGATGCAGAGCACGCGCACGGTGTAACTATCCCAGACTTTCCTGGCTGTTTTTCTGCTGCCGATGACTGGCAAGATTTACCTAGAATGATTCAAGAAGCCATTGAGCTATGGTGTGAGGGGCAGAACTTAGAACTACCCAAGCCCAGCGCATTAGATGAGTTAGTTAAAAATACTGACTATGTTGATGGCGTTTGGCTATTAATTGATGTCGATATTTCAAAGCTTGATACTAAACCAGTGCGTTTGAATATTTCTATGCCACAAAGCTTAGTGAGCGAAATTGATAGCTATGCCAAAGCCCATGGCGCAACGCGCTCAGGCTTTTTAGCACAAGCAGCTAGGCAAGCGATGCGAAATTAATGCAACTCAAAGGTACTTATAGACAGCCAAAATAATAATTATACTTACTTTTTTGAGTTGGGACTTAACCTGCTCAAAAAAGGTGGTCGCTTGGGCTATATTTCGTCGTCGACTTTTTTTAGAACCAACAGTGGTACGCCGCTCCGCGAATTTTTAAAAGTACAGAGCAATTTATTGCGCGTCATTGATTTTAACGACTACCCTGTTTTTGAAGGTGTCACCACTTATCCAGCTATCCTGATCATGGAGAAACCGGAACGGTTACGCAAACAAGCTCCAAAATCTGAATTCAACTTTTTAAATATCACCGTAAAAAAAGATCCGCTGCACAGTGCCTTAAAACTGCAATTACAAACGGACTTCGGGGTGATGAAACAAGCGTCACTTAAAATCGAAGCCTGGCAGTTGGAAGATGAACAATTTATTAAGCTTCGGCAAAAAATAACCCACAATTATAAAACCCTGAAAGAAGTTTATGGCTCGCCTTTATACGGAATAAAAACTGGTTTGACAGAAGCCTTCGTCATTAATCATGAACAGTATGCACGATTAAAAACGGATGACCCGAACGGACAAATTTTAAAGCCGTTTTTGGAAGGTAAAGATTTAAAACGCTGGCGGGCAGAAAGCCGTGATTTGTATTTGATCTTGTTCCCCAAAGGCTGGACGCATGAGCAACTAAGGCCAAAGACAGATAATGAAAATCTATCAGAAGAAGTGACAGCATTGGAAGAGCCTGAAGCATGGGCTTATGTGCAGAAAAACTATCCCAATATAGCCGAACATTTGAGTTCTTATGCGACTCAAGGCCGCAAACGGGGTGACAAAGGTGATTTTTGGTGGGAATTGCGAGCTTGTTCTTATTATGAGAAGTTTGAAGAATCGAAGATTATTTACAATAGATTTATGCCTCATTCCTTGTTTTGGCTTGACTGTATAAATAATTATCATAATGACGCATTATATTTTATTCCCGAAGTGGGCTATTACGAGCTAGGTCTTCTAAATAGCAAGTTATATTGGTATCTATTAACTGCTAATGCATTAACTATGAGTGGTGGTTTTTATCAAATACATGGAAATGTTTTAGAAAAAGTCCCCATTCCATCTGCTGATGGAACACAACAAAAAAACATCGCCGATTTAGCCGAAAAATGCCAAGCCAACGCTAAAGACCGCTATGAATTGGAGCAAAAAGTACAACGCCGTTTTATAGAAAACCTGCGTCCAGCTAATAATGTTGAGTCACTCAATACCAAGCTAAATCAATGGTGGAAACTAGCCACCGTCACCGACTTAGCCACAGAAGCCCGTAAAGCGTTTAAATTGAAAAAGTCCGAAACATTAAAAGTTGATTTAACCGACCCAAACAAACAAGATGCCTGGGAAAAACTTCTCAAAGACAATACCCAAACATGGCAAGACTACACAAAAACTATCAACAGCTTGGAACAGCAAATCAATACCGCCGTCTATGCCCTGTTTAAACTGTCTCCTGAGGAAATAAACCTGATCGAAAAAACCAAACCATGAAAGCCGAACGCCTGTTATATCTCCAAGGTGGTCACTGTTTTTATTGCCGCCGTAAACTTGATCTATTTAAGCAAGTAGCCGTGATATAATGCACTGGCATCTAGGAAATCATTGCCAAAAAACCTCGATTTCGTGTTACTCCATCGAGGCTACTTGCTATCGCCCACCCCTTACAATTTGCAAGTTACGGGCTTAATAAAGTTATCCACAAATCCTGTGGATAACTCTGTGGATTAAACCGTTATAGACA
>CAIVYW010000521.1 GCA_903910205.1 uncultured Methylococcaceae bacterium
CCGCCTAAGTCAGTAATCGTGTCCGTGCCACTATCTACAGTGAAGGTATCAATCCCTAAACCACCTGTTAGGGTGTCATTGCCTAAGCCACCAATTAAGGTGTCGTTACCCGCGCCACCAATCAAGGTATCCGCCAATGCCGATCCCGTTAAGGTTGTAGCACTACCCGTATTCGTTACCTTGTAACCAGTCGCCCCAGTAGTGACGGCTGCGAGATTGACGCCTAATCCATTAGTAGTAATGTTAGCTGTACCGCTATTGGTCGTTGCAACGCTAGCTGTCCATGCCGCATTAATCGTCGCATTGGCCGTAGCCCCACTACTCACCGATAAAATATCAGCGCCCCCCCCGCCTAAGTCAGTAATCGTGTCCGTGCCACTATCTACAGTGAAGGTATCAATCCCTAAACCACCTGTTAGGGTGTCATTGCCTAAGCCACCATTTAAAGAATCATTGCCTGCGCCACCAATTAAGGTGTCGTTACCCGAAGTCCCACTAAATATAGTCATTTATATTTTCCAAATAGATAAAATGAGAGTTGCACGATAAAGATCTTCCTGTAAGCCATTAAGTCTTAATTACCTATATTGAAAATACAATAAAATCACAATATATAATACTAAAATATTTTTAACTAATCTCAACATATAAAGAAAAAGAATTATTTTTTAAAGTGGGGTTCCCACTAAACTAGGCATATTATATGTTCAATGCAACTACCTTATAGTTAGAGAACCAGAACTCATATAGCTATTTCACGCCCCTAATACAGCGTTAACTGATCTGCTAACAATTCAAAATCCAGTGGCTCTTGATAAGGCAATAGACCTAATAAGGGCACAGACAAGGCGGCTTTAATGGTCTGTATATTTTCATCTCGGTTTAATAAATTGGGATCTACACAGACGGCTATCCAACCGATACAAGCGATACCTGAAAGCTGTATAGCCTGATAGCTTAATTTGGCATGATTAATACAACCTAAACGCAAGCCCACTACTAGAATTACGGGTAAGCCCAAGACTTTGGCCAAATCACTAATATCATCTTGAGCATTTAAGGGCGCATACCAACCACCTGCCCCTTCAACAATGACCACCTCAGCTAATGCTTTTAAGCGTTTAAAGCGTTCAACAATAGTTGCTAATTTAACGGGGTTATCAACACCGGCAATATGGGGTGAAACCGGCAACTCGTAAGCGTAGGGATTAATCAACTGATAATCGACTCTCACCGAAGCATTTTCTTGTATCAGCAACGCATCGGCATTTTTCAACTCACCAGCTTGTACGGTACACCCAGATGCTACGGGCTTCATGCCCAGCACTGTTTTTCCTTGGCGTTTAAAATAACGCATTAACGCTATGGTGGCGCAAGTCTTGCCTACATCAGTATCTGTGCCGGTTATAAAATAGCCTGGTGTCATCATGGCTTATGCCGTCGCTGTTATGCTAATGACTTCAAAGGTCGCCAAAATTTGATCATCCGCGCCTTGTTTTTCATAAGCGCTGATCATCTGCTGCATGGCTGTTTTAGTGGTGATCTGTTTATTAGCCCCCGTTACTACATGATGGGCGCCTAAGTGTTTTAATTCTTGCATCAAGGCTAAAACAGAGACATAGCGTGAGTTATAACAAACACTATGCAGCTGAATGTTAGTAAATCCTGCTGTTGCTAAGAACTGCTTTAATTCTATCTGACTATAAAAGCTATTTACATGTTGATAGCTATCTACGCTTGCCCAAGCGCTTTTCAGCTCAGACAAGGTTTGTGGGCCAAAAGTCGAAAATACTAACGGCTTACCAGGTTTTAAAGCCCGCTTAATACCACTGAAGACTGCATCTAAATCACGACACCATTGCAAAGCAAGATTGGAAAATACGCCATCTAGGCATTGTTCAGCAAAGGGAAGTTGCTCTGCATCGGCGCACACATAATGCACTTGCTGATGTAGGGCCAATTTTTGTTGCGTACTTTGCAGCATAGTCCAAGCAAGATCTAAAGCAATGGTCGTGTCATGATTAAACTGTGCTAATAACTCAGCGGTTAAAAAACCGGTACCACAGCCTATGTCTAATAAGGTTCCGGTTAACAAATCGGCATCAATAGTTTTAAGCAGCTCCAAACCGACTCTGCGCTGCAAGGCGGCCGCGCCATCATAAGTCGATGAGGCGGCAGTAAAAGCACGTTTAATGCCTATTTTAGTTAGTGGCATGAAGCGTCCATAAATTGAGTAATCGTCTCCAAGACGATGTGTGGATGCGATAAAAAAGGCACATGACCTGCTTTATCAATGACGGTCACTTGAATAGCAGGCGCTAAGGTCTGCATAGCCTCGCCTACCGCAACGGGCACTAGGGTATCTCGCGTACCTAATAATACCAAGACCGGCATCTGGGCTGTAGCTAAGGCATGCCGTAAATCAGCCTGCTTAAGTATGGCAAGACCTCCTTGTAGAGTATCCTGATTGGGAGTTGCCCGCTCCATAATAGCGGCTTTAAGAGTTCTCAATAGCGTTTTGTAATCAGGTAACTGGGAGACCTGTAAGGATAAAAAACGTAATAAAGTGGCAGGGGCATCAAGCATTAACTGCTCAGCAAAAGCCTCTAATAAATCAACCTTCATACCCGGCCACTGCTCAGTACCAGTAAAGTGAGGATTGCCGGCCAGTAAGACTAGGCTATTGACGCGCTCTGGATAACGCCTAGCAATGTCCATGACCACAGTAGCACCCAATGACCAACCTAGCCAACAACTCTGCTCATCGGCCACCGCAGCAACCAAGGCATCAGCGACTTGCTCTAAGGTGAAAGTAGCTAGATTGTCACTATAACCATGCCCCGGCAAATCAATACAAGTGACTTGATAATGCTTTGCCAGCTGCATAGCAAAGTCTCGCCAAATACCACTGTGCATCGCCCAGCCATGCACGAGCACGATAGCTTTACCCGTACCGAAAGTTTGTTGATGTAGCTTGATCATGAATTAATATACGAATTATCTAAGACCTGCGCAGGCTTTATCCAAGGCATCTAGCAGACTATCCACATGAACTTCCTCATGCAAAGCCGAAAAGGTAACTCGCAAACGGGCGCTACCTTGCGGTACGGTAGGCGGCCTTATAGCGCTGACTAAAAAGCCAGCTTTTAACAAGGCCTGACTAATATCGACAACCTGTTGATTTTCACCGATGACTATTGGCTGTATAGGCGAGGTAGAGTGCATCAATTGCAAACCCAGTTGCCTAGCACCGACACTAAAACGCTCAGTGAGTTGTTTAAGTTTGTCTCTGCGCCAGTTTTCTGCAGTCACTAGTTTTAAACTGGCCCTAGTCGCTTCAGCGACTGCGGCCGGTAAAG
>CAIVYW010000522.1 GCA_903910205.1 uncultured Methylococcaceae bacterium
CCTCCAAACTTTTTAATAACAACGCGGCTTCTTGTTCTAATGCCCAAAATTCACTCAATAATTGTGTACTTGAAGTGGGCTCTATATATTGATAAAAATATTTATTCGGTAAAATTTCATAGCCTAATTGCTCAACTTCTTCCCAGCGAATAATAGGGTAGTCTATTTCAGCGGCTAAGAACTGATTAATATGCTGGGATTTATCGGCTTGAGCCTCATCAAACGGGATATATTCGGTATCAGCCAAATAATGGCGGTGATAGTATTCTGCTGTTGTTTTCTGCGCTTTCAGCCATTTTTTAATGTCGTTAAGCGTGCTGTCTTTCAACTGGCTTATATGAGTTTTTATGTATTCTGCCAATAAAGTTTCAAAGGCTTTAGCGCCATCAATCTGTAGCTCTATCGAGATAACACCCTCTGCTTCAAACGGGGATTGAATAGCGATGTAAAGGCTAAAGTCACCATAGAACGCTAGTTGTTTGCTGATGTTGGCATTGTTTAATTGAGAGGGAAGCGGTTCGCGTATCCACATCGGTTGATCTTGCTCATCGGCTTGCCAGTAGACTATTTTGACTTTATGAAAGGCAAAGTCTTTAGTGCTGAATTTTTTACAATCGCTATCTGCCTGCCATACAGAAAATTTCTCGTGTATCCAGTGCCGATGTTCATCGCTAAGTCGATTGCGCTTATTGCCAAAGGCTTTAGGTTCTTTTTCGCATTGCCCACGTGCATTAATAATCAAGACCTGATCTTTTTTATGCGCGGGTTTGTTGTTGCTAAGTATCCAGATATAAGTATAAATCCCCGTGTTATAAAACATTTGCTCGGGCATCATGACAATGCTATCTAACAAATCATTTTCTAGGATATGACGGCGAATTTCACTCGCCCCCGACAGCGCATCACCATTGCTTAACGGTGAGCCATTGAACAAAATGGCTATTTTTGAGCCGCCTTGATTAGTGGGTTTCATTTTCTCAATCATACTGAGTAAAAACAAAAAGGCACCGTCGCTAATATCCGGCGTTCCCCATTGATAGCGTGAGTCATTAAACTTTTCAGCATCGTCTTTATAATCAGCCCAATTCACGCCAAACGGTGGATTTGAGATCATATAATCAAAGTGTTTGCCGTGGTGTTGGTCGCCGTCGTCCTCAATACTTTCTAAGTGGGGGATGAGCGAGTTACCATGCGTAATATTAATGTGCGCTTCACCTTTTAATATCATATCGGCTTTGCACACAGCATAGTTTTGAGCTAAATATTCTTGTCCGTTTAGTAGGATTAAATCTTTGACTTGTTTGAGTTCAGTGTCATTTTTCGCTTTATCAATAAGATGCTCTTTGCTCATAGAAAGCATACCGCCCGTACCACAAGCAGGATCATAAATTGAAATGGCTTTTGTGGCGGTAGCTGGGTTAAAGTCTATCTCCATCAGCTCTACCATGACGCGGATAATTTCTCTGGGGGTAAAGTGTTCGCCGGTGTCTTTGGCATCATCTTGTGAGAACTTTTGTAACAGTTCTTCATAAACATAGCCCATTTCAATATTAGAAAGTCGCTCAGGGCTAAAGTCTTCATCTGAGGCTAGCTCTATAATACTGGCAAGTCGCTTAGCCTTAACGATTTCGGTAACAGTGTTGCGATAATTAAACTTATCGATAATTTCATCAATATTGGCACTGTAACTGTTGATGTAGTCACGAAAATGCGCTTCAACTTGTGAGGAACTATCTTCCAGTATCTTAGTTAACGTCCAATCTGATTTGTTATAAAACGCTAACTTGGTGGTTTCCATTAGCTTGATGCGTTTTTTTAAATCTTCCACACTAATGTCAGGTGTTTTCTGTAGCAGTTCTGCTTTAAACGCCTCTCGCTTGGTTTCTAACACGCATTCGATACGGCGTATCATGATCATCGGTAAGATAACGGCGGGGTAATCTTTAGCTTTAAATTTGCCACGCAGTTTGATTGCACCTTTCCATATTTCATTTGAAAGGTTGTTGAGGCGTTCTTTGTTAATCATTTCTAACGAGTATCCTTGAGATTTAAAGCGTAATGTCCATGCTTCACTGTGTGCTGTTGGGTAATTATAAACCCTACAGATGGCGGCTTAGGTGTTGGTTTTTAATCCGGTGCTAGCACCTTGCAACCTTCAAGTTGTTTTGTTTTGTTAATCATTTTTTTATCGAAAGTATAAAGTATCTTACAGTGCTGGCTATTTGCTAAATGGAGTGCGTCTGCAAAATCAAGTCCTTGTTTATGCCAAGTGATAGCTAGTGCGAGTCTTTCGGGATGGTTAACTTTAACGTTCACTAGGCCTAATAATAGAATAAAAGCATTGGCAATTTCATCAACTTTATAATCATAGGCAAATCTAAGTACCCATTCTGTTTCAAGAATAACGGTATCTGCAATAAATACATCATGCGTATCGAACAGTTTATAAGCTTGCTGATACTGGCTAGCATCATCTTTTGTTAATAATCTAACAATGACATTAGTATCAATTGCAATCATAAAATTGCGCCTTTAAGCCTTTAGCTACTGCTGCATTCATGTCGTCAATGGTCTTTGCAGCACCTTGGTATTTAAGGCTGCCCGCCACTTCACTGAGTGTTGATCTTGAAAAAGGCGCTTTGGGCTTTAATAAGATGCCATCACCAGTGTCAATAACAATCAGTTCTTGGCCTGTTTCCCAGTGATAGGAAGAGCGTATATGTTTAGGTATGATGACTTGGCCTTTACTAGAAAGTTTGGTTGATTCCATAATCATTGCCTATGAGTGTAAGAAAAAAGTAAGACTCTAGGCTGGATTAGTTTTTTTGTCAATGGCCGGTCGTAATGAGACTAATGATTTAGATGCTGCATTAGCTGGAGTTTCAGTTTGGGTGCAAGCGCAGTTGGCATAGTCGCCCGACAATCGGCATTCGACAAGGGTGGGCAAACGATAAAGCTGTTTGCCCACCCTCTACCGGACTACAGTACTTCGCCTTTCGCCCTGAGTCCTTTGTCTGCTTTTATGTGAGCCCTATCTATAAAGAGAAGGGTTAACCTAGCAATGACAGTATAGCCATCAATAAAAACATCATTAATAAGACCGGCCAGAAAAACGGTACCAGTGTAAATATCCCCAGCAAGGCCAAAAAGACTGCGCCCATAAACAGAAATACGCCCACACCTAAAAACAGCAGTACCATTAGCACGCCTGTTATCAGCATAATTGCTAAAACAGTCGGCAGTGCTGCAAAACGTAACCAAGGTGTTGCGATAGGTTCACCATTCCACATCACACTAAATTGCCCTACCTCAGGATGAAACAAATAACTGCCTATGGCGATAAGCAAGCCCACGATGAGCACTTTGGTGATTAATTTGTGATTGCCTTGAGTTTTCATGGCATGCCTTCCTTCTGGGTTGATGTTAATGCGTTGGTTAGATATAAACGTACGCGATTGAGGCAATGAATAAGACGACTAACCAAGCGGCTGCTAAACCTACTGATTTATTTCTTGCCAACGCTAGCGCATAAGCGCCTTTTAGTAAATTATTACTGCCACTTGCTAAGATGATGGAGAAAACTAAGTCGCTATTCGAAACAATAAATTTACCGCTAAGTAAGGAAATAATGAAAGGGTCAGTGTCGGTAAAGCCGACAATAATGGCCAGCGATTTGAGGCCGTGGCTGCCAAAGGTACTGGTTACATATTGCGTTAAAAAGGCAAACAGCATAAAAAATAAGGCAAAGAGTATTGCAGTAGATAATTCTAGTGGGTGCTTTACCTCACTAATGTTTTTAGCTTCAGACGTATTGTTTTTAAAGGTGAGTAAGGCAATGATGACCAGAATAGATAAGCTAATAGCGCAGCTAAAAGGCAGTAATAGTTCGGCTGCAACATGGCGGTTGAATACAAAAATAATGGCGAGCAAACGCAGATACATCATGGTGGTTGCCATAATCAGTGCTGATGAAACCTTACCTGCGGATAAAGCATTGAGGCCATTAGCGCGACGAGCAATCACTACGGTGGCGGCGGTGCTGGAATATAATCCACCTAAAAGGCCGGTAATTAACAAGCTGCGGCTTTTAAAAATATACGTGTTGATTAAATAACTGAGATAAGAAAATCCCGATACGATAATCACCGCCAACCATACGCGGTAATAAGTAACCGGTAGCATGGGCGCAATCTGTTGATCGGGTAACAATGGCAAAATAACACTAGAAATAATTAAAAACTTAGCTAAGGTAACGATTTCTTCATTGGCCAATTGTTCTGAGATTCGATGAATCAGTGGTTTTTCGCCGAGTAATAAAATTAGTATGACAATAAAGAGTACTAAAAACCAATTGGGGAAAACGCTGGCAATAGGACCTATTAAATAGATCAATAGCGCAAATAAGGTGCTAAACATAGAAAACAATCTTTCTGCTGATAAGCGCCAGTAAAAAATCAATAATAATCCGCCTAATAGCACTAAGCCTGTTGCAAACAAGAGTCGGCTAGGATCGAGTGTGTATAAAATAAAGCCTAATAAACCAATCAGTACAAAGGTGCGAGTGCTACCAAAGTGTAGCTTGTAGTTATTAGTGTAATGGTAACTACGAAACTCAAGACCCACTACAAAGGAAAAAGCAACCGTCATAATCAATTGCAACAGCAGGGGCGGAATACCGCTATAAAATTCTAGTAACATAAGTGGCTTAACTCTGAGTTTGAATGATGATAGATCATCGTTGCTTTGGGATGACCTAACAATAACACTAAAAAAACTAACTGCCATACTATTCGTAATGATTAGGTCTGTATTAGTGATCATTGACGCTTCGTCAACTTTTACTGCCTCAGAGCATGGAGCGGCTACCAACTTAAGGTGGCACAGTTTGAGGTTAAGTCGTTCGTGATGAGCTTGTCGAACTGCTTTTGTTTTTGACGTATTAGCGGGATGCAGTTTTTTTTGGTAGTATTGATTATCAGCAATTTGCAAAGTAAATTGTAAGTACCCTAGGAGGCTGTCCGAAAATAAGTCAGGGCTAAAAGCAATTCTACTGTCATCTGGAAAATTTTAAATTTTCAGATGAGTCTGTTTTAAAAATAACACATTAACTATGCTGCA
>CAIVYW010000523.1 GCA_903910205.1 uncultured Methylococcaceae bacterium
CCACACAAATTATTTTGATCATATTTTTAAAGAGCGCGGAGCGAAAGCCCCGTTGAGTCGACCTATTATACAGAGCCGATTCAGTTTGTCAACACCTTGTTAACTTTTATTTTTCAACCCAGAACCAACAAACCTAAGTCCCAAGTAGCCGGCTATTATAACAACTTAAACCAACTTGTCAACCATCATTTTTAATTTAATCCGCACATCGAACTTATAACTTATATAGAAGATCATTTCCTTTATCTTCTTTTGACTTACCCTTGCGATTATCTTGATCGACTCGCTCCTTGCCAAATTTAGCAATCATTTCTTCCCAACTGGTATAACCTTCATATCCTTTATAACCCTCTTGTTTTCGCTGTTGATATATCTCTTTTCCTAATGCAATAATTTCATTGGGTTTTTTACCATCAACTACAGAGAGAAACTCCTTGTCGTCTTTTTTTACATCTCTTATTGTCCAAAAAGAAACCTCAAACTCAATACGTGCGTCTGTAGACAGGCGATTTTTTAGTGCCTTGACTGATCGATAGGCTGTTTTTGTACTGTGCCCATTAATTTCCTCTCCCTTACCACAAGCTAACAATGTCGCACAAGCTAAAACAAGTAATAGTGCAGGTAATTTTTTCATAAAGATAACCTCGAAGCTGTATGTAGATTCATGTTATGGTATTTATAACGTTAGATCATTAAACAAAGTAAAATGATCGGATATTATAACCTTGAGCCATGTTTATATGCTGGATTTTATTCAATTATTAAATCAACGCTACCAAACAATTCTAAGCCAATCGAGCAACGATGCTTATAAAGTTAAATTTCAGCAGCGAATTGAGCAGTTACTTTTAGCAGATTCCTTTTTGCGAAAAGGCCAATTCATTAATACATCGCCAAAGCAACTACTTAACATTGCTCTACTAGGTCCTACACAAGCAGGCAAAAGCACTATAGCCAATGTGCTTTTAAATACTAATTCTGCTGTAGTCAGCCCATTAGCAAGCTATACCGTACAACCACATGGATTTTGTTATGGTTTAACTATTGATTCATGCGCGGGATTACAGCAGTATTTTGGTCGTTTTCAACAACTACCCCCCTCACAGATTTCAAGAGATCGTTATGACTGCTACTCACTCAGCGAAGTCACTTCAAATACCCCCCTATTACCAAACTGCATACTATGGGATACACCTGACTTTGACTCTATAGATTCAGCAACTTATCGAGAAGGTGTTTTTAGAGCCGCCGCTTTGGCTGATATTATTATTATAGTTGTCAGTAAGGAAAAATACGCAGACCAATCCGTTTGGGATATGGTAACCATGCTTGAACCATTGCATCAACCGACGATTATTTGTTTCAATAAGTTAAATGAAGGCACAGAAGAACTATTAATTAATTCATTAAAAGAAAAATGGCTAATGGCCAGAACAGATGACTTCCCCGACATAGTTCCTTTAATTTATCAAAAACAAACAGGGCTACCTATTTGGCCCGAAGCACAACATACCCTACTTAAAGAATTAGTCAAAAAAACTAATCATAAGATGCACGCTCAATTTGAACAGGATCTTATAAAAAAATATTGGCAAGAATGGATAGAACCCATTAATGCAGAACACAAAGCCTTAAGTAACTGGAAAGAACTGGTCGACATATGCATTTGTGACGCCATAGAAAATTATCAACGTGATTATTTAAACCATCCTCATCATTATGATACCTTTCAAAAAGCCTTAGCAGAACTACTTAATTTGTTAGAAATACCCGGTTTTTCCACAATACTAACTGGCGTACGTAAAACAATTGCTTGGCCAGCAAAGCAAATAATGAAATTAGGACACAAGAAACAACTGATCACAGATAATAGTCAAGAATTAGCATTATTAAACCAGCTTGCCGAACATATTTTAATTCAACTGGCCGATAAGTTACTTGATCATGCCGAACAACCTCATCAAAAACAGTGGTGGAAAGAGTTTAGTCGTCTGTTACGTAGTCAAAGGCAAAACATTCTAACTGACTTTAGTTATGCTGCAACGACTTACCATGCCTCATTTCAACAGGATGTCGAAACTACGGCGCATCACTTGTACCATAAACTACAAGAGCAACCTTTTCTGCTAAATAGCTTACGTGCAACTCGAGTTACAGCAGATGCAGCAGCTATCGCACTGACTTTACAAATGGGTGGTATAGGCTTGCATGATTTTATTTTTGCCCCTGCAATACTGGCTATTAACAGCCTTTTAGCAGAAAGTGCTTTAGGCAGCTACTTGCAAAAAAGTGAACATGCCTTAAAAACGCATCAATACAATACGGTAAAACAGAATCTTTTTATCAACTGTATTAGTTTAAAACTTTTAGCGCTACCTGAGCTATTATCAACAACCAATCATTTCAATATTTCTTCTGCTCAATTACTAGCAGCAGCAAATACTCTTACCGAAAAACGACATGGCCTACGATTACTCTAATTTAGTTAAGCAAACTCAGCATTGGGCTGAACAAGCTCAAATAACAGGCTGGATTAATGATGACATTGCTAAACAAATACATCAGCATGATACTCACACCTCAGAAATTTTATTTTCAACAGATGACCTCGATGGTTCAAGACCCCTTATTGTCGCTTTTATGGGGGGCACAGGCGTAGGTAAAAGCTCATTACTTAATCGACTCGCAGGCAAAGCCATCGCTAAAGCCGGCGTCGTCCGCCCTACATCTAAAGAAGTTACTTTATTCCATCATCATTGCATCACTATGCAACACCTACCGAATGCACTGCCACTCGATGCAACTAAGCTTTGCCAGCATCATGATGATTTAAAAAAAAATATTGTATGGATTGATATGCCCGACTTTGATAGCACCGAGTCTAGCAATAAAAAATTAGTATTGCAGTGGCTACCTCATATAGATGTACTTATTTATGTAGTGAGCCCTGAACGTTACAAAGATCAAAAAGCCTGGCAATTATTGCTTTCAGAAGGTGCTCAGCATGCTTGGTTATTTGTTTTTAATCAATGGGACAAAGCTCAGCAGGAACAATATATTGATTTTAATCAGCAACTTCACAAAGCAGGTTTTGTAAACCCTATCATTTTCAAAACAGTCTGCGCCAATGAAGCACAACCCGATGAGTTTTCCTCGCTAGAAGCTAGCATAACCACCCTATCAACTACACATATCATTAAGCAACTAGAACAGCATGGCACACAAGTCCGTAAGCTTGCTTTAGGGCAACAACTAATCACTATTAAAAACTCATTGGGTTCTAGTCAGACCCTGCAAAAAACGTTTGATCTTTGGCGTACTCAATGGCAACTTAGCACTAAAGTACTACAAGAAGGTCTGGCCTGGCCTATGCAAAACCTTGCAACTTATTCAGCCGAACACGCCGCCGACATACTATTACCACAAACGAACATCTATGCTTCTCTTTGGGATAACTGGGCTCAAAGTCGTTTTGACGATGCTCTTAATGACTTTATTATTACCCTAGACCAATTAGAAATTCCTGTTAGCCCTTTTAAGCAACACCTGCAAGCAATACGAGAAGATGCGCCCACAATCGTGCAAACCCAAACCGAATTAGCGGTTCGATTCGCATTAACAAATCCAGGTAATGTAATACAACGTACCTTTCTAAAAGGTATACGCTTATGCGAACTCATACTGCCATTAATTGCCATGACTTGGGTGGGTTACAAAGTATTTATGGGCTACTACACTAGCAATTTATTAGACAATCACTATCTAGGCATTGATTTTGCAGTGCATAGTGCATTATTAATCTCATTAACTTGGCTGATACCCTTTTTTATTCTAAAAAAAGCCCAACCCTCCCTAAAATCCAGTGCACTAAAAGGTCTTCATAAAGGCTTACAAAACGCCTTTAACATCATAGACAACGAAGTTTCTTTGCGTATTTCAACTACTATCGAACAACATAAAGCCCAACTAGATGGGCTTTCCGTGCTTATTAAGCATTGCAATTCTAACGCCTCCGACCAAAACCTATCAGTAACGAGTGACAATCCTTTAGCACGAATGCTGATGAAATAAGAATTTTTAACTGCCCCATCTCGTTTTGCTGGGTACTATTCAGCACTCTAAAATAAATGGCTTAATATTGCATAATTTGGTTTGCTGATTGAAGACTTAGGGATACCATTACCTGCGCGTGTTTGGGAATACATAAAAATAACTATCCCTGCCAAGCACTCTAATCAAAACATTTAATCGAGACGCCTCAATGGAAACTTATTTACCTCTTTTCAAAACTATATTTGCCGATTGGGTGCAATTGACAAGTAACGAACCTTTATACGCTGGTGCACTAGCATTTACCGCTTGGTTACTGACTGCCAGCCTTTATAGCATTAGGATTGCCTTTTTAAATAAACAATCTACGGCCAGAGAAAATGCTCGAATTGATGCCAGCAAGCAACTGAGTGCAGCACAATTACAAGTGCAAGAACTACAGCAACAACTCTCTGAGAATACTGAACAACTAAAAATAAGCCAAGAATTAGCTATAAATGAAACAGAACGTGCCGAAAAACTAAAAGACCAGCTAAAAGAGCGCAACAAGCAAATAGCCGCTATTATTCAATCTTTCTCAACTAGCTTTGATCTTGGTGAACGCCCACTACCGCTAACTGAAGATTTAAAAGCGGAAAGCTTATGGCAACAATTTGACAGGACTATCCATTTATTAATCACTCGATTAAGCAATGAACAAGAAGCGAAAGCAAAATTACAAGCCTCTCTTCAAGCTGAAACACTAAAAAGCACTGAAAATGCAGTGACCATATCGACCTTGCAAACAGGCATTGCCGCTCAAACCATTAAAATAGCTAATTTAGAGCTACTATTAGAAGAACAAAAAAACACCCTACAGCAACAACAAGATCATGCACAACTGGTATTAGAACAAAGCTTGTTAGAACAAAGCTTGGCCAATAAACAAGCAGAGGCCATCCATAAGCAAACACAAACGCAAGCAAACGCTGATTCCATTAATAACCAGGCAGTTGTTAATGAGACTCTAACTGCCACTCCAGCTGAAACCATTGTTCCGGTTGAGCCCATCATCGAACCCTTAGCTACAGCCATAAAAACTGCTGTAACTGAATTAACAGTAAATGATGAAATAACCGAACTCCCCCCTATTAAGTCATCCAATGACCAACTAGGCAAACTCAAGAACCTTTTTGGGAAAGCCTTGAAAAAAACAACATCTGAAATCACTCAAGATGCAACTCCCGTTACCCCCCTTAGCGAAACCTTATCTACACCTATAAAAACAGCGCCTACTGAATCAACAGTGAGCCCTGAAAGCACAGAACTCCCAGCTATTAAATCGTCCAATGACCAACTAGGCAAACTCAAGAACCTTTTTGGAAAAAAATCTAACAACACAACAAGTACCACACCTGAAATTATTACAGATCAACAGACTGATGTACTTATTGAACAACCACCCATAGAAATACAACCCGCCACTGTTAAGCCCTCTAAAAGTCCGCTTAAGAAAATGAAATACTATTTCGGTGAACCAAAACAAAGCACAGAAACTAAACCCGAAGTTGCAAAAACGCCCTCTGCACCAGTAGAGATTGAACCAGAGCCAAACAGCTCTGCTAAATTTTCCTTTGCTAAACTTAAAAGTATAATTAGCAAATTGCCATAAGATTTTAATTAGCTAAGGCGTAATAACACCACACTAGCGTAGCGCATGGAGGCGTTTCCGGCAATGCTAGTGATGTGTATGCAGGAAACGCTCAACTCGCTTACGTTAGCAAAGTGCATAGGATGTGCCGACGTTAGGAGGCGCATCATTCATGAAATATCCGAGCGAGCATTGGGTTCAAGGCTTCGATCATGGCGGATTGCTTACGCGAATCCGCCTTACAGGTTACATACTGATCAATGATTTTTGGCGGCTAGTTGGGCTTTTAATTGTTCAACTTCAATTAAGGCTGCCTGCTTTTCTTGTAATGCTAGCATTTCACTCCGCTGTGCTGCCTCTTTCTCCAGCCGTTCTTGCAGTAAAGCTCTATTTGTCTGCTCTAGTTCAAGCTGAATACTGCGTTGTTCACGCAAATATTCTTGCCGCGCTTGATATTGATAATATTGTTGTTCTTTTTCTGAAAAGGTGGTTAAGGTATTCATGGCTTGTTTCATCTCCTGGGTACTCATCCAATCCGGCAAGGCCGTGTCGTTTAGTTGTTCGCCGTCTTTGAAGAATTTTAACCAGCGCTGATCTTCGGTTTCAATACGGCTGGCATCAAATTTATTCAACTCCAATAACCAAATACCGCCGTGACGATTAAAGGCGCGGCCTTGATCGTCACGCATCTTGTAATGATGTGCATAGTCATTGTCCTCGGCAAGTAGGTTTTCGGCCAGCAACCATATAGAGTAAGTGGGCCTGAGTTGACCATAGTCTTGCCCGCTTTTTAGCTGTTGACTGTAAATATCAGCCCAGTTGTAAATGATGCGCGAGGACAAATGACCGTAACTGGTCAGTTGAATTTCAATTTGATAGAGCTGTTCGTGACGGTCTTTGGCTTTAACATCGACAATACTGAGTTTATCGCTCAAAAATTCTTTATCGTTGTAAGGATTTAGAATGTCTACCCAAACCAACGGTTCGGTGAGTTCTTGCGCCAAAAAGGCATTGAGAAAGTGGATCAGCAGATTACGGTTTTCATCGCTGCCCAGTAATGCTTTAAAGACACAGTCAATCTTGGGATCAATGGCATGTTGCATGGGCGGATGCTTGAAGTAAACTGGAATGTTGATTGTAGAGTGCTTTTATTTGGGGAGCAATGATTTTTTGAGTTGTAAACCGTTACCCCAAAAATATATGGCAAAAGACAAGACTTGATTCCATTTTTCGTTCGATATAAACAAACCGCCAATCAATGGAAAACATCAAGCATAAAAAGTCCTGCTAGGAAATATCCTAGCGCACTGGCTTCAAGACTTCGATCATGGCGGATTGCTTGCGCGAAGCCGCCTTACGGGTTTAAATTTTAGATTGCTTTCTATAGCACTTAGTACCATAATTTTCGCCCTGAGGTAAGTCTATTGGAAATTTATAAAACTCGTGTCTTCCATCGATGGGCGAATGATGAAGGTTTAACTGACGCAGCTATATGCGATGCTGTTAAAGAAATGAATAACGGCTTATTTGATGCTGATCTTAGTGGGGGACTCTTTAAAAAACGCATAGCCAAACAAGGTAAAGGCAAAAGTGGTGGCTTTAGAACCTTGCTGGCCACTAACAGAGGTGACAAATGGTTTTTTATATTCGGCTTTCAAAAAAATGAACGCAGTAATATCGATAAAGATGAAAAAGAAGCCTTGAAGAAATTAGCCAGCCAACTTCTTTCATATAACAACGAACTTTTAAATAAAGCTATTACAGCAAAAGAATTAACTGAGGTTATTTGTAATGAGAAAAACTAAATCTGCAATTCTTGATGCGGTACACGAAACAGCAAAAGGTTTACATGAGGCCGACGTTATGGATAAAACCACTATGCGAGAGTTTGATAGCCTTTGCCTTCCGCCTATAGCTAAACTCCAACCTGATGAAATAAAACAAGTACGAGAATCTGCAAAGGTTAGCCAAGCTGTCTTTGCGACTATTCTTAATATCAGTGTTTATACTGTTCAAAAATGGGAATCAGGCGATAAAAAACCTACAGGTGCTGCCCTTAAGCTGTTGCATATGGTAAAAAATAAAGGCTTAACGATAGCTTATTGACGATAAGCCTCTCTTTATTAAGTCCGTAAGTTGTAGGGCGGATTCGCGACAGCAATCCGCCGCACACACGCAAGATCGAACACAATCGAACAAAAAAACCTCACGAGTAAGCATACAAGTGAAAGTCAGTTTATCGCTCCGTTTGTGGTGGATTGCTAGCGCGAATCCACCCTACGCGAATATTCCGTACAGATTAAACCGCCGTACGG
>CAIVYW010000524.1 GCA_903910205.1 uncultured Methylococcaceae bacterium
AGCGCTTCAGTACCGCCCGAACTCATCTCTTCACGTATCGCTTTAAAATAAGCCCAATCGCCCTTGCGTGCGTCCGACACATCAGTCACCACATAACGTCGATCACCTTCACCGCGCGGCACTGCCCATGCTTCATTGGTTGCAAAAATCATCCTGCGATAACTTTTGACCATCACCAAGTCACGGCCTTTAAACTCAATAGGTTGCAAATCATCGGTAATCATCGACTTAAGTACGCCTTGCGCCGACTTATCACCGCCCCACACCGACTCATTACAAAACACCAGCAACGATGAGGCCATATGCCCTGAAAAGCGTCCGGTAATCTGACCCATCGAGGTTAATGTTAAGAAATGCTCACGACCCACTATGTCACTCAAGGGATCAACAAAGGTATTTTTACCAATGCCTTCAGACCCCCTAAACACTAAAGCCGTTTCCGGTAACTCTTGGGGACGCTGAATCATGTGCGCACTCCAACGGATAATATAATCAAATAAAGCCCCGTCCCCAGAGCACAACACATCAAAGACAAAATCTAAATAGGTCTGACAGCTACCGGCTTTAGGCTCAACACCCCAACCTGTCCATAAATTTAAATAGCCAGGTCTATCTAACCCTGGCGAAAACACCATGCCATCGTACTCAGCTCGACGCGGATGATTCATCCAAAACGTACCCAAGCCCACTTCACCGCCCTTATCGAAGACCTTACGATTACAATAACGCAATTCAAAGTCCGCCTTGGCCGAAAAAGTAAGCAAGTTCCGCTGTGTTTCTGGATCATAGCCCCGATTCATCACCACCATGCGCCCACCAATAGGTAGCAAGGCATGGCTCAGATTTAGTTCATCAATTTTACTGTCATAATCCCCCAGCTTCTTAGCACTGCCGCCGTTTTTATACGAATTAATCACCGTCATTACGGCATGTTTAGGAACATTGGCTTTTCTGCCAATCTTGGCCGCAAGCCTATGTAGAGCCGGCGGTGGAAAATCAGACACCGCCAGCCTACCCAACAACTCATCTGTCAAAAAATCAAAATCATCCGACTCATCAATTAACTGCTCAACCTCCTTAAGCGTCTGTTTTGCTATACCCTGTTTAGGCGCCAAGCCTCTACATTCATTAGCTTCTATTACTGCATCCAGCACTTCCCGTACCGCAATCAAACCGTGTAAGCGATGTAAATCGTTAAAGTCAGTTGGAAATTTACCCTCAATTAATTCTGATTCTTGGAACTTGGCAATAGCCAACATGGCGTGGATCTGCTCAGCTGCATCCTCAGCTTTAATCAGACCCATATTAACGTCCTTTTTAACGTCATTATCCGCGCAGATAATAATGATAAACGCCGGAAACTTGTCCCGCATTACTTTAGCTACCGCAGTTAGATTGCCTTTACTAAAAGCCACCGCCACCCTAAAGCCTGTTGCTTCAAAGATACTCGCGCCTGTCGCAAAGCCTTCACAGACACACAACACCGATGGATGATTGCCCATAGCAAAATAGCTACCCGCCACTTCTCCGCCGGTCATAAAGCGCTTACTACCGTCTTCTTGAATAAACTGCACACTGGTAATCACTCCGGACGCGTTCCGTAGCGGTATCAAGAGCGCTTTCTTCAAGACCTTTACCCCATAAGGCTTAATCTGCTTGGCTAGCAAATAAGGATGCGTCACCTCATTAGCCACATCGCCACTACTGACCGCCGCCAGTCGTGCAATGCTATCCAAATAAATCGCCTTATCAGAGGCTTGTTTTCTCACAGCCTTCAGTTCAGCTTCTCGCAAAAGCTTAGCCTCGTGCTGCTTGCGTCGCCACAATTCGCGTTCTTGTGGCGACAAAGACAATTCA
Organism: uncultured Methylococcaceae bacterium; assembly: GCA_903910205.1. Classification (GTDB taxonomy): domain Bacteria; phylum Pseudomonadota; class Gammaproteobacteria; order Methylococcales; family Methylomonadaceae; genus Methylobacter_C. The sequence continues at coordinate 1,858 of CAIVYW010000524.1, forward strand.
GACTTAGAACACCATTGCTGCGATTCGCCGGTCTTCCAACTCCCAAATGCCCCCGCTGAGAATGCGCTATCAACATGCAGCACATACCAGCCATTTAAAGAGCCTGACTTATCACCCTCGACACGATATCGGTGGATCTTTCCGTCAGCCTCTAAACCTTTAGCGCCATGCGCCGACAATCCTGCGCTACGCAACGCATTTAAAAAACTATCTTGATCAGTGCTCGACAACAAACTCATCGGCTAAAATCCTGCGCTACCCGTAGTGGCAGTATCGCCGCACTAGTTAATCTGTTGTAAGCTAAAATCATGTCCGTTGTTCCTGTTGGGCCCGATAACTCATCCGGCCAGCTATAATCTTATCCGCCCATAAGGCCGGATACTGGTAATTCCTTTCCTTGCCTAAGCTCACCAACTGCTCCTTGGTTCTGGCCTTAATCAAAGCCTGGCGTTTTTGAGCTTTAAGGCTTGCCAACTGTTCCGCCGTCAACTCCACCAGCTCCCCGTCCGCGACGGAAACAAGCTCATCGCGTGGCGCTACTGCTGGACAGACAACATGACAATCCAGACACGAGCTAGCTTTAACGCTAAGTAACGCCCCGCAACCCTTGCAAGCCTTAACCAGCGCCGCACCTTTAGCGTGTGGCCTAGCCATGCCCTGCAATGACCATTCCACCTCATCGGTAGGCAGGCCATGCCGTAGCACATTGCCGGCATGATCTAAAATAATAGCCTTATCTTTACCCGGTGCAGTGCGTAGCGCCCTGCCGATTTGCTGCATAGCCAAACCATAACTAGCCGTGGGGCGCAGTAACAGTGCCGCCGCCACCTTGGGAATGTCCGTGCCCTCAGAGACCACATTACAACTGGCCAAGACCTTCAACTGTCCCGCGCCTAAATCCTTAATCAGCTGCGCTCGCTCCTTAGCTGGCGTAGCGCCGGTCAGCAGCGCCGCTGCAATACCCGCCTGTTTAAACTGCTCCACCACATGGCCGCCATGCGCCACGGTAATAGTAAAGGCAATCGCCGCAAGATCAGCGGCATAGCGGCTATAGTGCGCCACGGCATCTCCAGTAATAGCCGCTTTATCCACCGCCGCCGCTAGTTGCGCCGTAACATAATCACCGCCGCGACTGGCGACCATGGATAAGTCCAAACTCTGCGCTGGGGCATACACCACCGAGCGCACCAATCGACCCCTAGCCACCAAGTCTGCCGCGCTAGGTCCACAAATCAACACATCAAAAAAGCCCTGCGCCTCAATCCCTAAGCCCTTGCCATCTAAACGCACCGGTGTCGCCGTAACGCCTAACAGCTTAGCCTTAGGGTTATGCGCCAACACCTTAGCCCAACCGCTGTTTAGCGTGGCGTGGTGAGCCTCATCAATAATAATCAAATCAAACCTAAAGCGCCCCGTCTTGTCTAGCGCGACCCGATTAGCCAAGGTTTGCACCATCGCCACTTGTACCGGATGCCGGCTGGGTTTAGCACTGCCACTAATAATGCCGTGCGCCACGCCCCATAGCGCCAAGGCCGCTGAAGTCTGGCTGACCAGCTCTTTACGATGTACCAAAATCAACACCCGTTTGCCACGCGCTTGAGCTTGTTCCGCCATCCAGGTAAAGCACACCGTTTTACCGGCCCCCGTCGGTAGCACCAACAAAGGCGCACGATAACCCGCTTGGAAAGCCCTGCGTACTGCAACGGTTAAACTGTCTTGGTAATCATATAGCGCGATCATGGCTTAATCCTTATCCGTAAAACTACTTATCGGAACTTTTAATGAGACTTAAGATCAATCAATAGTCTGAACTCAGCAGAGTTCAGTAGTGTTTCTTCTCGAAAGTCACGCTTATCTTCAATTGCCATGTTTATTTTCCAAACCGTGTGGGGCGGATTTCTTCGCGGGGGATGCCCGTTATCTGCTCAGCTTTAAAAACCAAAGCATCCCCCATTAACCTGTGCCCGCTTTTGCACATAGAGATGTAAGCCGGCTTAACGCCCAAAGCTCGCGCTAAGGCCGCTTGATTCCCATTAAAAAACGCTATTAATTTATCCATGCGCGAATATTAACCGATTGTTAACGATATTACCATGATTTTATTAACTGAAAGTAAAGGCAAAAACACATACCCTTTGTTAATGGCTAAATTAGAAATTGATAATGAGTTTGCAGATAGATTTTCTTCTCTTGTTGAAAGCAAGGGATGGAATAAGCTTAGTCGTGTAAAACTTGGAAAGATGCTTGGGGTAAGCTCGACATGCGCACATTTTTATATGCGAGGGGAAAGACTGCCTGCAATCGATCAAGCAAGACAGCTTTGTAAGTTATTTGACGGAATATGTATTGAGTGGCTTTTAACAGGACTTGGGGCTAAGTATGTTAATGATCAACCTATTTTAAACGACTACATCAACATCACCAACCTAACCCCCGAGCAGCTCCAAGCCGTTAAGCTCATCATCGCCCAATTTGAGCAAACTAACCCTGCAAAAGCTGAACACA
>CAIVYW010000525.1 GCA_903910205.1 uncultured Methylococcaceae bacterium
AACATTGAGCAAACCGTTCTTTTCAGGACACAGTTCGGTCAATAAATGACGAAGATTAGTCGCATAAAGCTGACTAGATTGATTAGCTAAACGACTAGGTAAATTGGTATAACCGATAACAGTGACATCATGTTTAACCACAACTTGATCTTTTTCAGTCAATTCACAGTTACCGCCTTGTTCTGCGGCTAAATCGACAATGACGCTACCGGCTTTCATGGAAGCGACCATTTCTGCGGTAATGAGCTTAGGGGCGGGGCGGCCTGGAATTAAGGCCGTGGTGACAATAATATCGACTTCTTTGGCTTGCTGGGCAAATAAAGCCATCTCAGCGTCAATAAATTCTTTAGACATGGTTTTAGCATAACCACCTGCGCCTGCGCCTTCTTCCTTGAAATCCAACATCAAGAATTCGGCATCCATACTTTCAATTTGCTCTTTAACTTCTGGACGCGTATCAAAGGAACGGACGATAGCCCCCATGCCTTTTGCAGTTCCGATAGCGGCTAAACCTGCAACACCAGCCCCAATCACCAACACTTTAGCGGGAGGAATTTTACCTGCAGCGGTAATTTGACCTGTAAAAAAGCGACCGAAATGTTGTGCGGCTTCAATGATAGCTCGGTAACCGGCAATATTGGCCATAGAACTTAAGGCATCCAACTTTTGCGCTCTGGACATGCGAGGCACACTATCCATAGCCAAAACAGTCACGCCTTTAGCTGCCAGCTTCTTTAATAAGTCTTCATTTTGGGCAGGCCAAATAAAACTAATTAAGGTTGCGCCGGGTGATAACAATTCTGTTTCTTCTATGACTAATTTAAGATTAAGCTCAGGCGCTCGCACTTTCATGATAATGTCAGATTGTTTCCATAAGGTTCGCGTATCTGCGACGATTTCAACGCCCGCTTCCTTGTAAGCTTCATCCGATATATTGGCGCCGAGCCCTGCTCCGCTTTCAATACTAATGGAAAATCCTAGTTTTATTATGTGCGCGGCAGCCTCGGGGGTTGTGGCTACACGCATTTCACCGTGGTGTATTTCTTTTGGGATACCAATCTTCATACAGTCTCCTGTGGGCGTGATATAGGGTATTAAACTTTAAGGGGTTCAGTTTTAAGTCAAAACTACAGCGGAGGATAGGCGATTAAGGCTTGAGTTTCAATAAAAAACGCAAAAACCCCATTTCTATCTTAGTTATTTAATTAACTGATGTTACTCTTGCGCTCTGCTTAACTAATCAATAGAAAAGCTATCGAATAGGTGTTGCTTTGTAAAACAGCTAAAGCTGTTTTACTCCAAGTACATTCAATGCTAAGTTAAAACATGACAGATTCGCCCAGGTCAATTGTCAAATGTACAGGGCGAATATTGTCGTCCCGATAACAAACGTAAGAACAATAAAACCATAGGAGTTAGCTCATTATTTTTGCCAAAGATTTTATAGAAACTAGCGAAGGACTTGTTTTCGCTGTCGTCAGTTCGGGTACTGAGCAAGATCAGGTCTTATGTTTTTTACGTTATATTAAAACAGACGCTGTTTGGAATAAGCTCAGCACCGACCCTGCTAACGCCTACTTAAAGCAACATTATCCTGATTATTTACATTACTCGAAGGTCTTAGATGCGCATTTACATGCCGTACCCTTGACTAGCATTGTTAAACATCATCGACCCAAGTTGCGCTTACAAACCCTTATGCAGGCAGCACAGCATGATGCGATAGAAAGCGATTTATTCCAGCTTTGTAACTTATTACAACAAGGTGGTTTGGATTTATCCCAAACGGGCATTACAGGTTCTTTATTAATAGGGGCTCAGCAAGCCCATTCGGATATCGATTTAGTCTGTTACAGTCGAGCAGCCTTTCATCAATGCCGAGACATTACTTGTGAATTAATAGAGCGACAGCACTTACATGAATTAGATGAACACGACTGGCAAGCGTCTTACCAGCGCCGATCTTGCGACTTAAGCTATAGCGATTATGTCTGGCATGAACGCCGTAAATATAATAAAGCCGTCATTAATGGCCGAAAATTTGATTTAAACTTTATTGATGACACATTGACTCCTGAGCTAACTCCTTATCAGAAAACTGAGGCGATTACTTTGCAATGCACTATTATTGATGATACGCATGCGTTTGATTATCCAGCTGAATTTAAAATAGCGCATGAACAGATTGATGCTATCGTCAGTTTTACAGCGACGTATACCGGACAAGCACTTAAGGGCGAAACGGTTCTAGTATCGGGCATAGTCGAACAAAATCAACTAGGCGTTAAACGCATAGTCGTCGGTTCTAACCGTGAAGCCCACGGTGAATATATTAAGGTGCTGCGTGGTTAAATTAAGCGATTTTGCAGCGGTTATTTTTGATATGGATGGTTTGGTGCTCGATACTGAACCTACTTATTTCATTGCTTGGCAACAAGCCGCACAAATGATGGGTTATAAGCTGCTAGCGAGCTTCTGTGAATCACTCTCTGGCTTGCATTATCAAGCCGTCACTGAAGCAGTGCTAAGCTATTGTGGCGCTGACTTTAATCTACAGCGCTTTAATGAACTCAGTGGTCACTATTGGTATGAGCACGTTAATCGCTGTGGCATTCATAGTCGAACTGGTTTTAACGAACTCATAGAGACACTGATACAACAAGATATCCCTTATTGCTTAGCGACTAACAGCAGTGCTATGAATGCTAAAGAATGCCTAGCCTTTGCTAAGTTAGATCATGTGTTTTCTACTATCATTAGTCGGGATGAGGTGTTGCACGGTAAACCTGCGCCGGATATTTTTTTAAAAGCAGCAGCTATTTTAAATATTCCCATACAACAGTGCTTAGTTCTGGAAGATTCTCATGCGGGCATTGTCGCTGCAAAAAGTGCCGGTGCTTATGCACTCTGGATACCCGCTACAAAAACGCTTGATCCTGTTACATTAAGCCTTTGTGATGCCAAAATGAATAGTTTAGCGGAGTTAGTTAACTGTAAAAAACATCTGTAGACTAGATCTGCGATGACTTTAGATTACTTGCACTAAAAAAGCCATGCTCAAGCTCACTCATTTTCATGCTGGATGGGGTTTATAACCCCGACCGAAACGTTTGAATGCTTTAATAACTTTCGAAACCTTAAACGTTAAGAACGGAGTTGCAAACCCCGTTCCGCTTGAGTCAATGCCGGTCGGGGTTTGCAACCCCGATCGAAACGTTTGGATGCACCCACGCCGCGTTATATAACCAAAAGTAGGCCTGTTTCTTCGGTGATCTTTCAACGATAATGGCAATATCAAACGGTTGAGACGGGGTTATAAACCCCGTCTCGCGAGTATCTGTAGACTAGATCTGCGATGACTTTAGATTACTTGCACTAAAAAAGCCATGCTCAAGCTCACTCATTTTTCCGTTAATCCTGTATAATTTATGAAATTTTGCAACCCCCTCTTTTTCCTCTTGTGATAGCCCAATATTCTAAAGTCTCAGTTATTGCTCCTGCTAGGTTACACATGGGCTTTATTGATTTAAGTGGCTCCTTAGCTCGTCATTTTGGCAGTATAGGAGTAGCCCTTAATGAACAGGCCACACGCTTAAGCATTAGCCATGCCGCACAACGCACTATTAGTGGCCCTTGCGCACAACGGGCAGACAAATGTTTAAGCTTGCTGTGTCAGGCATTAAAGGTTTCCGACCAACTTGAGGTCACTATTGAAAGCGCTATTCCAGAACATGTAGGCTTAGGTTCTGGTACGCAAATGTCATTAGCCATTGGTATGGCCTTAAATACCTATTATGGTCTTGGGCTTACTGTGAGGGATATTGCCGCATTAATGGATAGAGGCTTACGTTCGGGTATTGGCATCGGCATCTTTGAACAAGGCGGCTTGGTGGTAGATGGGGGCCGTGGAGAAAAAACCATTACGCCGCCTGTGCTAGTACATATGGATATACCCAGTGATTGGCGCTTTATTTTAGTATTGGATCAACGCGGACAAGGTTTACATGGCCTACAAGAAATCCAAGCCTTTAAAGAATTACCGCCCTTCCCTCAGCAAGAAGCAGCACGCTTGTGTTATTTATTGTTAATGCAAGGGCTACCTGCCGTAGCCGAAAATGACCTTAGCAAGTTTGGTGACGTTATTAGTCAATTACAACGCTCAGTTGGTGAGCATTTTGCATCCGCTCAAGGTGGTGTTTTTACCAGCCCAGAAGTTGCTTGTGCGATGCACTGGTTAGCCGAGCAAGGCGCAGTTGCGATTGGCCAAACCTCTTGGGGACCCACCGGATTTTGTGCGATAGACGGCATAGCCTTAGCAAATGCTATTACTGATCAGGCAAAAGAAAAATTCGCTCACTTTGATAATTTAAGCTTTATAACGGCTAGTGCTCGCAATAGCGGCGGAGATGTTTTTGTTGTTTAAATTACTTAGTGATTACTAATTGATTTTTAGCTTATCTAATAGCCCACTGCGCCCACAGGAAGCAAAAAATGAATAATTACCTAGACACTCAAAATCATCTCGCTACTGTTAAAAACTTACTAGCCAAGCATAAGCTCATCGAAGATTTAGTACGTCGTCAAGACATGCCCCACCATGACTTGGTAGAAACCCTAGTACACAAGCAAAATCGAGTAGAGTTACAACGACTACTGGACAATCTGGATCGCCAAATTATCGCGAGGATACTTGAATCTTTACCCTCTGATGATAGGCAAATAACCTGGCAATTACTGCGTGATGATCGAAAAGAAGATGTGCGACGAGAAATAGCTGAAGCACTACGCTCTGAATTTATTGTCGAGATTAAATCTCGCAATCGAAATATGATGATTCGTGTATTTGACTTACACGAAGGGCGGTTACGACAAATCCCCATTGAAACCAAAGACGATTTAGCCAGAGCCAATCCTATCTGGATTGATCTGGTAAGACCCGAAGATGAACAACTCGCCTGGGCAAAAGACATCTTTGACGTAGAGCTCCCTAATCCAAAAAACTTAACCGATTTAGAAACTAGCGCTCGCTTCTACGTAGAAGAAAATGGTGAAGTGCATTTGCATTCTGACTTTCTACTCGATAGGAAAGATGAGTCACGCAACGTTGCCGTGGCTTTCGTTCTCAATAAAGGCACCTTATTTTCAGTACGTAACAAAGAATTACCAGTCTTTCGTTTACAGCGCTTACGAGCACGGGCAGAAGCGGGTTATGTATCAGAAGCCAAAGATGTCTTACTCGACTTATATGCCGCCGAGGTTGAATATTCGGCCAATGCCCTAGAAGATGTTTATGCTGAACTAGAAGCGGTAGGCAGGCAAGTATTTAAATCGCACATGACTGATGATGAAGCCGAAAATATACTGGCGGCTATTGCTGAAGAAGAAGATCTTAACGGACGCATACGCCGCAATGTTCTGGACACACGACGAGCCTTATCTTTTTTAATGCGCGGCAAATTCTTATCCGATGAGCAACATGCCGATGTCCGAGAAATTTTACGTGATATCGAATCGTTAGATGGCCACACCGCCTTCTTGTTTAATAAAATCAACTTCCAGATGGATGCTACCGTTGGTTTCATTAACGTCAATCAAAACAAAGACCTTAAACGCTTGACCATTATTAGCGTTATTTTTATGCCGCTCAATCTTTTGGCTGGCATAGGAGGGATGTCAGAATTCACCATGATGGCCGGTGGAGTCGCTTGGCCTATCGCTTATGCTGGCTTCACCCTAGGTTTATTTCTAATAGGCTGGTTAACTTTCTTTGGCTTGCGCTTTTTCGAAAATAGAAATACTAAGAAACCTACCTCTGCTAAACAAAAAATGGCTTAAGCTAAGGAATCACTTTTCAATAAAACCTTTTCTTAACGTGAGTTGATTTTGTAGGTCGGGTTAGCGATAGCGTAACCCGACCTACGCCATTAGCTTTATTTTGAATTTAACCAATCCAAATACTGGGTAACACCCTCTTTAACGGTTAAAAAGTCTTTACTATATCCAGCCTGTCTTAATCCTGAAATATCGGCCTGCGTATAACTCTGGTAAGCACCTTTTAAATGCTCAGGGAAGGGAATATAGTCAATACTTCCTTGTTGATGCCATGCAATAACGGCATTGGCCACCGTATTAAAGGTCTCTGCCCTGCCTGTACCGACATTAAAAATGCCACTTTCATCGGGATGATCTAAAAACCATAGATTGACATCAATAACATCATCGATATAAACAAAATCACGTTGTTGCTCACCATTGGCCATGCCATCACAACCTTCAAATAACTTTGCTTTATTATGCTCAAGGACTTGCTGATTAAAATGGAATGCGGTACTACTCATCGTCCCCTTATGCTGCTCACCGGGACCATAGACATTAAAATAACGAAAACCGGCAATTTGACAATCAGCTGTCGGCAATATTCGCCGCACATATTGATCAAATTGAAACTTTGAGTAAGCATACATATTAATGGGCTGCTCACAACTGCGATCTACACGAAAACCTTGCTCACCATTACCATAAACAGAGGCTGAAGAGGCATAAATAAAGGCTACATTCTTGGCAATACAACTTTGCAATAGATGCTTAGAATAATTGTAATTATTCTCCATCACATACTGGCCATTCCATTCCGTGGTTGCAGAACAAGCGCCTTGATGAAATATCGCTCTAACGCCATTTAAAAAAGTAGGCGAGTCCATTTTATTGATGAACTCAGCTTTATCCATATAATCAGCGACATTAAGATCGGCAATATTAAACATTTTTCGACCATTCACTAAATGATCAACTAATAATATATCGCTTTCGCCGCGCTTATTTAGGGCTCGGATCAGATTACTACCGATAAAACCTGCACCACCTGTAACAATAATCATAGATCACCTTTTGCTTTATTTATCATTGCCGTCGTTGATTGTCCATCAACAAACTGTAATATTTTAACTTCGCCCCCTGCCTTAATAACACAATCACCACCGACGACTTGCTCGGGACTGTAATCACCGCCCTTAACGATAACATCGGGCAATAACTTACAATATAAACGCTCAGGGGTTTCTTCTGTAAAAGCCACTACCCAGTCGACACAGGCTAAAGCGGCTAAAACAGTCATGCGTTCTTTTAAGGCATTAATAGGTCGAGATTCACCTTTAAGCTGTTTAACTGAGGCATCCGAATTCACTGCCACACACAAACGATCACCGAGTGCTTTCGCTTGTTCTAAGTAAGCGACATGCCCTGCATGCAATAAATCAAAACAGCCATTGGTCATAATGATTTTTTCATTATGGGCTTTAGCTCTAGCAAAGAGCTTGGCTAATTCATGTTCTGCAACCACCCCATAGAAAGAATCTCTAGCGCCATGCATAGCACGGGTTAATTCTTGTAGTGAAACAGTAGACGTGCCTAGTTTTCCGACGACAATACCACCTGCCAAATTAGCTAAATACATCGCTTCCACTAAAGGCATCTCTAAAGATACACATAAGGCCATCACGGCAATAACGGTATCCCCAGCCCCTGTTACATCAAAAACATCTTTGGCTTTTGCCGGCAAAGAATGGACTTGATCCCCTTCAATCAAGGTCATGCCCGCTTCACCTCGCGTTAATAACAGCGTAGTAATATTATATTGCGCTAATAACGCACGGCCTTTTGCAATGAGTTCCTGTTCATCTTGACAGGTGCCGACCACCGCTTTTAATTCTGATAAATTAGGGGTAATTAAATCGGCCTTGGCATAATGCTGATAATCAATGCCTTTAGGATCGACTAAGGTTTTAAGACCGGCCTGCTTAGCAGCCAAGATAAAACTCGATACGTCGACTAAGGTGCCTTTACCATAATCTGACAACACCACGACATCATTTTTAGGTAAATGACGCATTAGGGCCGATTGTAAGGCGGCTTGATCAAACTGTATGGGCGTATCTTCAAAGTCTAAACGTATTAATTGCTGATGTTGCGCCATCACCCGTAATTTGCAGATACTACGCAGAGACTTTTCAACCACAAAATCACAAACAACCCCTTCGGCCTCTAATAGTCGTTGGACTATTTCACCCTCAGCATCATCACCAATAACGCCCAATAAAGTAACTTGTCCGCCTAATTTAGCAATATTAACTGCGACGTTAGCTGCACCACCAATACGATCTTCAATAGATTTAACCTTAACTACCGGTACGGGGGCTTCGGGAGAAATACGGGTAGCTTGCCCAGACCAATAACGGTCCAGCATTACATCCCCAATAACAATAATTCTAGCTGCGCTAAATTCAGGCGTTACTGCAATCACTTAATGCCTCCTCAATGACACCACACCACCAATGCCCAATTAAAATATGAGCCTCTTGTATTCTTGCTGTTACTTTTGAAGGTACAACCACAGCAAGCGTTGCTAGCTGACTTAATTCGCCACCCTCATTGCCGGT
>CAIVYW010000526.1 GCA_903910205.1 uncultured Methylococcaceae bacterium
AGGTCGGGTTAGGCGCTAGCCGTAACCCGACACACTACACTAACCCGACCTACATCTAAAAAATATCTACTTTTTTATACTTATTTGCTATCTATAGGTATTTCTACGGATTGTTAATGATGTTCTTAACTATTAAAATTTTTCGCACTTGGAACGGAAATCTTTTAAAACTTTAAATTAAGAGTTCTCATTCAAGTTAGTGATCATTTTTTATATTGATGATTACCACGGCTTAATCTTTCTTAATAACATTAACATATCGAGTCAAAATGAAAACACAATCTATCGATTTACAACAGCTAATTTGCATTCTTGATGAATCCAAGATTATTCATACCAAAAGGCATAACATCAATATGTTAATTCACACTATCAAACATCCAGACTATGGTATCGCGGCGATAATGGAGGAAGCGATAGGCGGTGGTACTTTAATATATGAACAATGAAGCAATCCAAGCACTAGAAAATTCAACTTACCCTACCTCAATAACGGCAACCGATCTAAATCGGCACACACGTTAGACTTATCCGTTTTTTCTAAGCTCAGCCTTAAAAAAACGGATAAGGCTCTGTTATCTCAGATAATTAGGGCAAAGCCTTTGACTTTGCCCTACGTCTAATCCGTTATTATTTCTCGTAAAACCGCTGTCGCATAACTTCCAGGTGGCAACGTAAAACATAGCTCTAAACTCGTTTCATCAATAAATTGCCACTGTAAATCATGCACATTAACGCGCAACGCACGCCTGTCACTATCAACGGCACAATTAATTAATCCTTGAGCCAAAGCAGGATAAGCCTCTAATACCGATTGCTCAATAGCCAAAACGTCTGCACAAACACTCACGTCTCCCCTACCCCATAAAGTAGCCGTCGGATGTATATCTTTACTTGCTAAGCGACGAATGATTTCTGCATCAGCGTGTTCTGATTTAAAACAACTATGTGATAAATCAAATTGATAGGTATCTCCTACCAGTGCTTGATTCCAACTATTATGGCTAACTCGATAGGCTAAAATAGTATTAAATAAATAGGAGCGTGCCGCAGACAAATATAAGCTACGCTGTTCTCGACCTACGCTTGCTCCCTGAAATAGCGCCAAGGCTTTATTAACATTTTGACCCGCATGACCAAAACGTTGTGGACCATAATAATTAGCTATTCCCTCTTTTTTCATCGCCTCTAATTGCCCAAGAGTCGTCGCCTTATCGCCTTGCCATTCGCGAATAATCAATTTAAAGCTATTGCCCGATAAAACACCGCGCTTTAATTTTCGAGCATGTCGAATAGTCTGCAAAACGTTAATCGTTTCTGTTTCAAAATCAGCCCAATCAGGATCGGCTTTGCCGGGCAACCACACACTAAACCACTGAGTAGTCACCGCATGACGATCTTTTAATCCGGCATAGCTAACATCTCGCTGTCTTACCTTGGCATATTTCGCTAACTGCCTAGCGACATAATCAGTATTTTCTCCGGTTTTTTTAACCAACAAAAACACATGCTCACCTACCCCAGAGGGTTCAAAGGACAACTGTTCATTAACAATAAAATCTTCAGGACAACTGCGAATTTTGCCTGAACCAGCAGGCTGACCGTAAACATAGGGCCAAATAGGAAGTTCAATGCTAGGTGTATTAACTGTCATCGTTATTCTACAAAAGGACTTATCAT
>CAIVYW010000527.1 GCA_903910205.1 uncultured Methylococcaceae bacterium
AGCAGTAGGATGGGCAAAGCGTTAGCGTGCCCATCAACACAATAACGCGTGATGGGCACGGCTTTGCCTTTGCCCATCCTACCGGCTACACAAGTTTCTTATCAGCGTTGAAACGATAAAAAAACACCGTAGGGGCGTATGCAATACGCCCCTACGATCTTCACCACAATGTTTTCGTGCTCACTCCTTAGCCCGTAGCAGTAGGATGGGCAAAGCGTTAGCGTGCCCATCAACACAATAACGCGTGATGGGCACGGCTTTGCCTTTGCCCATCCTACCGGCTAAGGGCTAATAACTGTCTAACCCAGACTATATTTTTTAAAGTTCTCAGCTTGCTCAAATATCTCCACATACACCTCATCTCTTTCGACAGGTGGATAGCCATATTCATCCAATAAGAGAATTAGACCTACTTTTAAAGCTGATTTAATGTCGTCACGTTTATTCCAGTCTGGGAATTTAGCTTGGCCTTCGACCAATTCTTTAACCGCTTTTGCTAGTTCAATTAATTTATCTTCTGGGTAATTAAAGTCATATTTTCCACACAGCAATTTAAGAATGTCGTAAAAAGCTTTTTCTTCAAAATCAATGCCTAGCTCATCACCGGCTGCAAACTCTTTATGCACTTCCCAGATTAAATTAGTCAGGTGTTCAGCCATTTCCTCATAAACTTCACTACGTAAAATATCCGCTTCATCACGTTGATTGTAGATATCCACTAACGCCTGCATTTTTTTAGAAAATTCAACACCTTTGGTTTTATTGACTTTCTTTATCTCGGCTATCACTTTTGCCAATAACTGCTGTAGCAGTTTGATTTTGGTATTGGGTAATTTGATTTTATCAATCTTAGCCAGATAATCTGCATCAAACAGATCGTGCTCGGTTTCGCTTTCGTCACCTAACTTAAATATTTCTTCAACACCATCACTTTGCAAAGCGTCTTTAATCATTTCCCGCACTTTAGCATTCATTTGTGCGGTATCGGGTGCATTACCCTTAGTGAGCTTAAAAACAATAGAGCGCACAGCCAAATAAAAATGTGTGTAATCTCTTTCTGCTTGCGTTAGTTTTTCACTACCTGCACAAATATCATAAGCGGCTTTAAGGCGCTTAACTAAGCCCATAAAACGCGTTTCGATGTCTTTGGTTTGTTGAGCAAATTCAGCCGCTTTGTTTAAGGTATGCAATTGGGCAAGGGTTGTGCCGTTAAAATATTCAGCACTATCAAAGCTATGAAACAACTTAGCCAACAAGTCTAAATAATCTCTAACCACCACTAAGGATTTGGCAATGTCTTCAAAATTATCTTCATCGCCTTTGCTGTACTTCGCTAAGGCTAAATTCATTTGTTTTTTGATACCCACATAATCCACCACCAAACCTTTGTTCTTACCCTCAAACTTACGATTGACGCGTGATATGGTTTGAATCAAATTATGTTGTTTTATGGGTTTATCAATATAGATACTATCTAAGAACGGCACATCAAACCCTGTCAGCCACATATCCACCACAATAGCGATTTTAAAGTTAGACTTTTCATTCTTAAAATCACTATCTAAAGTCTTACGATAATCAGAGCTACCCAATAGATCGTAAAGCGCTTTAGGGTCATCTTTGCCTCGGGTCATAATCATTTTGATGGTTTCCATCGGCTTGATTTTCTTTTGCTCTTCCTCGCTGAGTTCTGAAACGTCAGCCGCGATTTTCACTTCATTCCACTCTGGACGCAGTGTAATGACATTGTTGTAAAACCTATAGGCAATGTCTCGATTACTACAGACAAACAAGGCTTTACCTTTTACAGTCGCCCCTTCTGATACCCTGTTTTCATAATGCTTTACAAAATCAATCGCTAACGCTTGTAAGCGTTTAGGGTCGCCTAAAATGGCATTCATATTAGCGGACTGTTCTTTGCTTTTTTCTATTTGATATTCGTTAGCACCAGCGTCTGCCGCTGCCTCGTAATACTGCTCAATCTTCTCTAATTCGCCATTTTTTAAAGCGACTTTAGCAGCCCTGCCTTCATAGACAATTCTAACGGTAATCTCATCTCTTACCGATTCGGTCATGGTATAAGCATCAACCACCTTTCCGAATACATCCAACGTGGCATCAATAGGTGTGCCAGTAAAACCCACATAAGTGGCATTGGGTAAAGAGTCGTGTAAATATTTAGCAAAACCAAAGCTTTTAGTCACGCCTTTCTCAGTGACTTTTATCTTTTGATCAAGATTGATTTGACTGCGATGCGCTTCGTCAGAAATACAAATAATATTGCTTCTATCGCTGAGTAATTGCGTATCTTCGGTAAATTTATGAATAGTGGTTAAGAACACGCCACCACTTTGTCGGCCTTGAACCCAGTCACGCAAATTAGCCCGGCTTTCAACACTGACCACTGTATTGTCACCAATAAACTTTTTCGCATTGGTAAACTGCCCAGCTAACTGATCGTCTAAATCGGTGCGATCAGTAATCATGATGATAGTGGGGCTGGCAAAATGTGGACTTTTCATCAGCAATCTGGCCAAATAAAGCATGGTAAAACTTTTACCACAACCGGTAGCCCCAAAATAAGTGCCGCCTTTACCATCACCCTCTGGCTTTTGAGCTATTTTGATATGCTCAAACAAGCACTTTGCCGCATAGTATTGCGGATAACGACAGACTATTTTTTCGTGCTTCTTTGAAGTATCGGGTAAGTAAATAAAGTTACTAATAATATCTCGTAAGCGGTTTTGATTCAGCATGCCTTGTACCAAGGTAAACAAGCTATCGATACCCTCTACCTCTTTTGCTAAACCTGCCACACGCCGCCAGGCATAATAAAACTCGTAAGGCGCAAAGAAAGAGCCAGCTTTATTATTAACCCCATCACTCAGCACACAAAAAGCATTGTATTTAAACAGCTCAGGAATATCACGACGGTAACGCACGGTTAATTGATTAAAGGCATCAAAAACGGTGGCTTCTTCACGGATAGCACTTTTAAATTCAAACACCACTAAAGGCAAACCATTAATATAAATAATGCCATCAGGAATGCGCTTTTCGGTCCCAACAATTTCCAACTGATTGACAAATTTATATATATTGTGATCAGGCAAATATTTCAAACTAGGTTCAGCAACAACCATATCAAAATCAACATTAGCCAGTTGAGTTTCTAGCCCTGTGCAATCTATCAGCTCTATATGAATATCTTTTTGGTTGTGGTCTTCACGTTTTAAAATAAAGCCATCACTCAACCAACGCATAATGGTTTTATTGCTTTCGTATAAATCGCTAGCGGGTAGGGTTTTAAGTTGTAGAATAATTGAATTAGCTTCAGTAACAGTGAGTTGCTTGCAGGCATATTTACCGAGTAAATATTGGCGCAAATCATCTTCGATTAGGACTTCTTCCAAGGCTCTTGAAAGACTATTACCGGTATGATGTGGGTAATTTTCATTTCCCAATAATTCAATAAAAGCCTGCTCTAGTTTTTCTTCCGTAAATTTCATCGTTAGGCTACCTTGGCTTTTTAATATCGGCTTAATCTTTTAGTATATCCCATAACGTTAATAATCTAATGATCCGTTGTTTGCGCTTGCCCTAATGTTCACCTATAAGTTAACATGACTCATTATGAGAGAAATTATATTTTATCGAACATATACGAATGAATGCCCCATCGAACAATTTCTAGACGGTTTAAACAGCAAACAAGCTCAAAAAGTAACTTGGGTTTTGCAACTTGTTGAAGAATTAGAACTCGTTCCTGCGACTTATTTTAAAAAACTGACCAATACAGATGATTTATGGGAAATAAGAATTCAACAAGGTAATAATATTTTCAGGCTACTTGGATTTTTTGATGCTGTAAATTTTGTGATTTTAACTAATGGCTTTCAAAAGAAAACTCAGAAAACACCTAAAGCAGAAATTTTACTCTCAGAACAAAGAAAAAAAGATTATCTAACGAGGAAGAATAAATGAGCGACCTACAAAAATATATTCTAAGCCGAAAATCACGAGATGAAGACTTCTCTAATAACTTTGATGAAGATTATCAACTATTTAAAATCGGCGTTATGTTAAAAGAAATACGTGAAGCGGAAGGGGTTACTCAAGAAGAATTAGCCACCCGCTTACAGACTAAAAAATCAGCCATTTCACGG
The DNA here is from genome assembly GCA_903910205.1 of uncultured Methylococcaceae bacterium. Taxonomy (GTDB): domain Bacteria; phylum Pseudomonadota; class Gammaproteobacteria; order Methylococcales; family Methylomonadaceae; genus Methylobacter_C. The sequence continues at coordinate 4,167 of CAIVYW010000527.1, forward strand.
ATAGAAAATCATGCTGAAGATATAAAGTTATCTACACTTAAAAAGTACGCACTTTCTTTAGGTAAAAACCTAGAAGTCCGTATTTATTAACTGTACTAGCTCTTAACAATACCTTCGCCAAAAGTTAGGCCGCCCTGGCGTGAATTCTGCCGATTTCTGCGGCCTCGAAAATTCGGTTGTCGATTAAAAACTCTTCGGCATTTATGCCAAGTGAGTTAATAATCCGGCGCGTATATTTTCTGGC
>CAIVYW010000528.1 GCA_903910205.1 uncultured Methylococcaceae bacterium
TCGCTTAATCCTCATGTCGATCGTTTATGTATGGTCTGTGAACTGATCATAGATGATGAAGGCAAGGTCGTTCGCTCTAAGTTTTATGATGCGGTTATGTGTTCTCATGCCCGGTTAACGTATACCGAAGTCGCACAGATGTTGGTTGAGGGTGATGAAGCGTTAGCAGAAAAGTATGCGCCATTAATGCCCCATTTACGTGAACTTTATGCGCTTTACAAAGCCATGAGAATTCAACGTGAACTTCGTGGTGCGATGGATTTTGACACCCAAGAAACACGTATAGTCTTTGCAAAAGATCGTAAGATTGAAAAAATAATCCCCGTCGTTCGTAACGATGCCCATAAGCTTATTGAAGAGTTTATGATTACCGCAAATAGTGCGGCAGCACGTTTTCTCAATGCCAAGAAAATACCTAAATTATTACGTATTCATGAAGGTCCTAGTGCTGATAAATTATTAAATCTGAAAACCTTTCTAGGCGAGTTAGGTTTAAAGTTTGGTGGCGGCGTTAATCCTACGCCACTTGATTATATGCATTTAGTCGATAGCGTTAAAGATCGCCCCGACGCGCATTTAATTCAGACGGTTTTGCTACGCTCTATGTCTCAAGCGGTTTATAGTCCTGATCTTAAGGGCCATTTCGGTTTAGCTTTAGATGCTTACGCGCATTTTACATCGCCTATACGTCGCTATCCTGACCTCTTAGTTCATCGTGCTATCCGTCATTGTTTATTAGATAAAAAGATAGAGACTTTTGTCTACGGTGTACCTGATATGATTTTATTAGGCGAACATTGTTCAGCTAATGAACGTCGTGCTGATGATGCGACTCGCGATGTGGTCAGTTGGCTAAAATGTGAATACATGATGGATAAAATCGGAGAAGAATTTCCCGGTATTATTTCCGCAGTAACCTCATTTGGCTTTTTTGTCGAATTGGCGGATATTTATGTAGAAGGTTTGGTACATATTAGTAATTTGGGTCAAGATTATTACCACTTTGATCCTACCAGTCATCAATTAAAAGGTGAGCGCAGCGGCACAAACTTCCGCTTGGGTGACAGCGTGAAAATTCGGGTTGCTCGTGTTGATCTGGATGAAAAGAAAATGGATTTTGAGCTGATTCAAAAAGGTGGCGCTGCAAACAAAGAAGCAGCAGTTACCTCCGATAAGCCCAAAAAGAGACGCAGAAAGAAAAAGTAAGAGCTTGCCAACTTAAGGTCGAACAATGCAGGCGCTGCCACGCTGTGGGTTATTGCCCACAGTTAGATAAAACAAAAAACCTCCATAATTCATAATAAATGAAATCAAGCAAATTATTTGGCTTACATTCAGTGCAGGCCGCACTCGATTATTCACCTAAAAAAATTCACCAAGCTTGGGTTGATAGTGGCCGGCAAGATAAACGTCTGTCACAGGCTGTTGATGACTTAGTAGCCTTGGGCATAGTGCCTGAAAAAGTCGATAGAAAACGATTGGATAAATTGGCGGATAATAATAATCATCAAGGCATCGTCATTGCCGTGGAAATGCCGGGTGAATTAACAGAAAGTGATTTAAAAACCGTAGTAGAAAATCTAACAGACCCCGCCTTGTTTTTAGTCTTGGATAATGTACAAGACCCACATAATCTAGGCGCATGTCTTAGAACGGCAGATGCAACCGGTGTTCATGGCGTTATTGTGACCAAGGATAATGCTACTGGCATTACGCCGACGGTCTGTAAAGTAGCTAGCGGTGCGGCAGAGACCGTCCCCGTTTATCAAGTGACCAATTTAGCACGTACCTTACGTTGGTTAAAAGGTGAGGGCTTATGGATCATAGGTGCTGCCGGCGATACCGCGCAAACACTGCATAAAACTGACTTTACTGTGCCTATGGCCTTGGTAGTGGGTACTGAAGGCAAGGGTTTAAGGCGCTTGACTAAAGAACAATGCGATGTCTTGGTCGCTATACCTATGCTAGGACAGGTAGAAAGCCTTAATTTGTCTGTTGCCACCGGTGTACTGCTCTATGAAGTAGTGCGCCAGCGATTTCCTGCTGCTAACTAATGCACAATAATCTTGCCAGCCGATTGCAAGGCAGTGATTTAAGTTGTGTTCGCGACGATCGCATCTTATTTGAAGAGCTGTGTTTCGAGCTGAATTCAGGGCAGGTATTATTACTGGAAGGCGAGAACGGCAGCGGAAAAACCTCATTGTTGCGTATACTCTGTGGCTTTAGAGAACCCGATGCCGGTCAAGTATTGTGGTGCGGTCATGCCATTAATGACAGTCAATATTACGATGATATGGCTTATGTCGGCCATTTAGACGGCGTTAAAAAAGAACTGACGGTACTCGAAAACTTAAAGGTATCCTTGGCGCTAGGTCAGAGAGGTCAATATTCTATAGCACAGGCTTTGCTTAAAGTTCAGTTGGCAGATTTCGAGGATGCGCTAGTTCAGTCCTTATCTGCGGGTCAAAAAAGACGCTTATCATTAGCGCGTTTATTAATTACACACAATACCTTGTGGATACTTGATGAGCCTTTTACCTCACTCGATAAGCAAGGGATTTCATTAATTGAAAGTTTGATGACCGAACATTGTAAGAACGGTGGCATGATAATTTTAACCTCGCACCATGATATAGCGTTACCGAGTGTGGATGTGCAACGTATTTTGTTATCCTAATGGCTTTGTTTTATGCATTCATAGCCATCATTAGGCGTGATTTACTGTTGGCAGTGCGAAGGCGTTCTGAAATCGCAAATCCCCTATTGTTTTTTATTTTAGTCATCACGCTTTTTCCCTTAGGTATCGGTGCTCAACCGCATTTATTACAAGCGATTGCACCAGGCATTATCTGGGTATCGGCTTTGTTGGCCGCCATGTTGTCTTTGGATAGTTTATTTCGCTCAGATTTTGATGACGGCTCATTAGAGCAAATTTTATTAAGTCCTTATCCGGCTTCTATTTTAGTGTTGGCTAAAATTATTGCTCACTGGCTAGTCACTGGTTTACCGTTATTGATAGTCGCCCCTTTACTGGCTGTTTTTTTAGGGATGCCGACCCAATCCTTAGGCGTTTTGTTATTAACACTGTTATTAGGAACACCGGTGTTAAGTTTAATTGGTGCGATAGGAGTGGCTTTAACAGTGGGCTTACGCCGAGGTGGGATGATTTTGTCTTTATTAGTTTTACCGCTGTATGTGCCTGTGCTTATTTTTGCCGGTAATGCCGTAGAGATGGCGGGTAGCGGCTTACCGGTTGATGCTCAGATTAATATCTTGATCTCAATTTTATGTTTATCTTTAGTGTTGGCACCTTGGCCGACAGCGGCTGCATTAAAAATGAGTGTAAATTAACCATTATCTCGTAAAATACCCATAGATTATGGGTCTAGTCATTTCCTTGTCTAGCTCTATCGTGACGCAAGCAAACCTTGCCGGACTGAAACTTTAACTTAAATAAACCTATGTTTTTAATTCCTAATGCCGTTGTAAGATTTTTTCATCGCATGGCTTCACCTCCTCATTTTTACGCATTTACTGATAAAGTCATGCCATGGCTAATGATTATCTTCGTGTTGTTGACGGGGTTTGGGCTATACGGAGGCTTGTATTTAGCGCCATCTGATTATCAGCAAGGTGATAGTTATCGTATTATTTATATCCATGTACCTAGTGCTTGGATGTCATTGTTTATTTATATGGTGATGGCAATTTCCGGTGCTATCGGCCTAGTTTGGCGTATTAAATTAGCCGAGATTGTTGCTATTAGCAGTGCGCCTATCGGTGCTAGCTTTACCTTCATTGCTTTATTTACCGGTTCATTATGGGGGAAACCCATGTGGGGAACCTGGTGGGTTTGGGATGCACGCTTAACCTCTGAGTTGATATTGTTGTTTTTGTACCTAGGGGTTATAGGTCTTTATGGGGCGATAGACGATAAACGTGTTGCCTCTAAAGCTGTCGCTATATTGGCTTTGGTCGGTGTGGTTAATATTCCTATCATTCATTATTCCGTAGAATGGTGGAATACCTTACATCAAGGCCCTACCGTGACCAAAATGGATAAACCCTCTATTCATATCAGCATGTTAATCCCTTTGTTATTAATGGCCTTATCATTCAAGTTTTATTATTTAATCGCATTGATACAAAGAATACGTATTGAATTATTAAAGCGTGAGCGTAATGCTCAATGGGTTAAAGCTAAAGTAGTGGAGCAACATTAATGAGTTTAGATGAATTTCTTTCTATGGGTGGCTATGGCTTTTATGTCTGGACATCTTATGGTGTTACTTTTTTGGTATTGCTAGTGAATATTATTATTCCCATCGCTCAACGCAAACAATTTTTTGCTAAAGCCTTAAAGAAACAAAGACCATCGCTATGAAACCAGCAAGAAAACAACGCTTAATGTTAATCGCTTTGATGGTTATCGGTGCCAGTATAGCCACCGCTTTCGCACTAAAGTCCTTCAATGATAATTTAATGTATTTTTTTTCTACGACGGATGTCGTAGACGGCAAAGCGCCTAAATCGGCCTTATTTAGATTAGGTGGTATGGTCATTAAAGGCAGTGTTGAAAGGCCCGGTGATGGCATGATGGTGCGCTTTAAACTGACTGATTTTAGTAAAGAAGTGACGGTTGAATATACTGGTATATTGCCTGATTTATTTAGAGAAGGTCAGGGCATAGTTGCCCATGGCAAACTGAATGATCAGCATGTATTTATTGCCGAGGAAGTACTGGCTAAACATGATGAAAACTATATGCCGCCAGAAGTTAAGGCAAGTTTAAAAAATCAGACTGAGCCCGTTGTCGCTAAGTAATGAGTGCTATTTTTAAAGGACGCTTAGAACGCTGGAAGGAAGATAAAGGTTTTGGTTTTATTCGGCCAGAACAGACCTCAGACGATGTTTTTATCCATATTTCAGCGTTTAAAAGCAGCCCTCGTCGCCCCGTTGTGGGTGATGTGATTTATTATCAGCTACATGTGGAGAATGACGGAAAGATCAAAGCGGTTAATGCTAGAATTGAAGGCGTTACTGGTTTAAAGCCCCAAACATCCGATAGTCATAAACAAAAAAGCAATCAAAATAGCTTGTTTTCTAAGCGGCTTCCCCTTTTGCTGTTCATTGCTATTGGCTGCTTTTTATATGTTACTGTTTGGCACTATCGCCCTATTAAGGGGCATGGCTCAACACAACAGGCTATCAGCAGTGACAGTAGTCATGATTTTATTTTGCAAGATGCGTTTGCGCGTCGGCTAAATGATATTCAGGTTGAGGGCGAAGGGAAAATATCAAAGCTTTTACCGGATGATACCGGTGGAATCAGACATCAGAAAATGATTGTTGTATTAAATTCTGGGCAGAGTATTTTGCTTGCCCATAACATCGATCTTGCAGGAAAAATTGATTCTATCCGATTAGGTGGCATCATTGCTTTTAAGGGCGAGTATGTATGGAGCGAAAAAGGTGGCTTAGTACACTGGACGCATCATGATCCTAAAGGTCATCATGCCGCTGGTTGGTTAAAATATAATGAGAAAATATATCAGTAAGGTAAGACGCAATAATAATCCCCCACTTTTATGGCTACCAACTTTAGACGGGACAAAACGATAGTGAAAGCTTTTTATCGTTCCCACGCTCCGGCGTGAGAATGCAGCCAGTGACGCTCTGCGTCACGCATCGCTGGAGCTATGCAGGATGCATTACCACGCGGAGCGTGGGAACGATGTACTATTTACACTGTCCCGCCTTAAGTTGGTAGCCGAGTTACCTAAAGCTGCGTTAAGTTGTGTCTTTTCATTATTTAAGATATAGACGTAGCAATTATTAGCTGAAATTTATAGGGCATAAAAATTATCACATGAGTCAAAAACAATGATTGCAGAACTCGGACACTTTTCACTAATACTGGCTTTATGTATGGCGCTAGTTTTAGGCACGTTACCTATCATCGGTGCTTTTCGTAATCAATCAGCTTGGATTGCAGTAGCCAAACCCGCTGCATTTGCACAATTACTATTCATGGCATTGGCTTATGGAAGTTTAACCTATAGCTGTTTGACGCATGATTTTTCAGTTAAATATATTGCCACTAACTCTAATACTTCTTTGCCTACACTGTATTTAATTTCAGGTGTATGGGGCGCACATGAAGGCTCGTTATTATTATGGGGCTTAGTGCTTACGATATGGACGGCTTTGGTCGCTCAGTTTAGCAAAAGTATTCCTGCGGCGACCTTAGCGCGAGTATTAGGCGTTATGGGCTTAGTTTCTATTGGCTTTATCCTATTTTTATTATGGACGTCTAATCCCTTTGAGCGCTTGTTTCCAGCGCCACTAGAAGGACGAGATTTAAATCCTTTATTACAAGATCCAGGGCTAGCTATCCATCCACCGATGCTCTACATGGGCTATGTGGGTTTTTCTGTAGCGTTTGCTTTCGCTATTGCCGCTTTATTAGAAGGTCGCTTGGATGCTGCTTGGGCTAGATGGTCTAGGCCGTGGACCAATATGGCTTGGATGTTTTTAACCTTCGGTATTGCCCTGGGTAGCTGGTGGGCGTATTACGAATTAGGTTGGGGCGGCTGGTGGTTTTGGGATCCAGTAGAAAATGCTTCTTTTATGCCGTGGTTAGTCGGTACTGCGCTAATTCATTCTTTGGCTGCCACTGAAAAGCGCGGCGTATTTAAAACATGGACGGTTTTGTTGGCGATTTTCGCCTTTTCCTTAAGCTTGTTAGGTACTTTTTTAGTCCGTTCTGGGGTATTAACCTCGGTTCATGCTTTTGCCAGTGATCCCGCTAGAGGGCTGTTCATCTTAGTCTTTCTGGCGGTGGTTGTCGGGGGGTCTTTATTGCTCTATGCAGTCAGAGCTCCTACCGTTAAAAGTAGTGCGTCTTTTGAGATGGTCTCTAGGGAATCTGCTATTTTACTGAACAATGTCTTGTTAGTGGTCACTGCGGCCAGTATTTTATTAGGCACTTTATATCCTTTAGTCATAGATGCCTTAGGATTAGGTAAGATTTCAGTTGGACCTCCGTATTTTAATGCCGTATTTATTCCTTTAATGGCACCGCTGGCAATTGCGGTGGGTTTAGGTATGTTATTGCGTTGGAAAAAAGATTCTATAGGCGAATTAGCACAGCGAGTACGCTGGATAATGATGGCTTGCCTTGCTGGTGGCTTATTGCTGCCCTTACTGATGCCTTTTTATTCATGGGCGGCAATGTTAGGTTTGACCTTGGCTTTGTGGACAACGGCTATGACCGGCTTATCTTTTATTGATCGCTTAGGCAGTCAAGGCTTTACTTGGCAACGACTACAAACTATACCTGCTGGATTTTATGGCATGACCATTGCGCATTTAGGTATTGCGGTATTTGTTATCGGCATTACCTTAACCAGTGTTTATAGTGTGGAAAAAGATGTGCGTATGGCACCGAATGACACCTTAGATATGTCGGGTTATATTTTTGAATTTCATGGCGTTAAACAAACTCAAGGCCCTAACTATGTGGCTGAGCAAGCCTTTGTCACCGTCAGCCATAAGGGCAAGCAGGTCGCCAAACTAGAGCCGCAAAAACGCATTTATCAAGTACAAAAAATGCCCATGACAGAAGCTGCGATTGATGCCGGGTTGTTTAGGGATTTATTCGTCGCCATCGGTGAACCTTTAGGTAATCAAGGGGCATGGAGTTTACGAATTTATTATAAGTCTTTCATCCGTTGGATATGGATGGGGGCGTTATTCATGGCGGTAGGCGGTTTGTGCGCTGCTTGTGATCGTCGCTATCGAGTTGTAAAAACGGTTTAATTCCGTATCCATCATTTTTGAACAGTGCCATAAGACCTCAGCATCATGCTTAAATACATAATCCCCTTACTCTTATTCATAATTCTGGCGGTGTTTCTGGGCCTAGGCTTAAATCTTAAGCCCAACGATATTCCGTCGCCGTTTATTAATAAACCTGCACCGGAATTTTCTGCGCCCAAGCTTAATGCGCCAGAACAGAAACTAACACCGGCTGATTTAAAAGGTCAGGTTTGGCTGTTTAATGTCTGGGCCTCGTGGTGCGTATCTTGTCGTGCCGAGCATCCCATATTAAATCAATTTGCCAAACAATATGCGGTGGTTATTATTGGCTTGAATTATAAGGACGAACCTGAAGATGCCAAAACGTGGCTAAAAACATTGGGCAATCCCTATAACGTCAGTATTATGGATCAAGAGGGTCGCATCGGTATAGATTACGGTGTTTATGGCGTACCCGAAACCTTTGTCATTGATAAAAAAGGTCTGATACGTTATAAGCATACGGGCCCTGTTTCCGCTGAGGATGTGCAAAAAATCTTCCTTCCTTTAATTGCTAAACTAGAAGCCGAGTCTTAATGAAGCCTATATTGTTTATAATGTTGTTGGTGATTTCTATCAACAGTCATGCCGTTGACTCGCGTCAATTATCCGATCCTAAGCAGCAAGAAAGTTATGAGACCTTGACTAAAGAATTGCGTTGCTTAGTCTGTCAAAATCAAACGATTGCCGATTCTAATGCTGAGCTGGCTAGTGATTTACGGCGGCAAGTTTATGAAATGTTGCAACAAGGTAAGTCAGAACAAGACATCATTGGCTACATGACCGATCGATACGGTGAGTTTGTTTTATATAAGCCGGCCTTTGCGGGAAAAACCAGTCTATTGTGGATAGCGCCCGTGCTGTTTCTATTCATGGGTTTGATGACGGTGTTTTTCGTTATTCGACGTAAAAGAGCCACAGCACAGTTTAACGTCGATACTTTAGACATAACGCCTGAAAAGCAAAAAAAAATCCGCAGTTTATTAGAAAAAGGTGAGCTCTCTTGAATAGTGTATTTTTGCTGTTAGTCGTTGTACTCATAGCTATTGCGTTTGTATTTATCCTGCCACCTTTGTGGCGTAAACAGTCTGATTTAGATATTGATCTCGATCAGCGCAATATACAAATTGCCCAGCATCGATTGGCCGAACTTAAAGAAAACCTGCGCTCAGGCGGACTCAGTCAAAGCCAATATGATGAGCAGTTAGCCGATCTTGAGCAGGTATTAAGTGACGATTTAGATATTCAATCTAAAGTAAGCGCAGTATCTACTCAAAGTCGGTGGATAATCTATGTGCTTGTTATTGCGCTGCCTTTACTCGCAGGAACACTGTATTGGACGTTGGGTAATTATCAAGCCGTCAGTCATAGTGCTGAAATGGCTATCAATACCGATGCCATTAAAATGGCTGAAATCAATAAAATGGTGAATGGCTTAGCTGAAAAGTTAAAAAATAATCCAGGCGATGCACAAGGTTGGTTAATGCTGGGGCGCTCCTATGATGTATTGGAGCAACATGCTCAAGCCATAGAGGCATTTGCTCATGCTTATCAATTACTCGGCGATCAAGCGGAAATACTGCTGCTTTATGCCGATGCTCTAGGCTACGTAAATGATAGAAGTCTGATAGGTAAACCATCGGAACTGATTTTTAAAGCCTTAGCGTTAGAACCGGATAATATGAAAGCCCTATGGTTAGGGGGTATGGCTAAAGCTCAGGAAGGCGATGCGGTTACGGCCACAAGGTTATGGAAGAAACTAGAATCCTTATTACCGCCGGACTCTGAATATCAGCAAGAAATACAAGGCTTATTGGCTAAATTAGCCAGTGAATCACCCGATGCACTTGCTCAATCAGAAGCCGAACCTGTCGCAGCTGTTTCTAGCGCAGCGATTACCGTACAGGTGAGTTTAGCGCCTGAATTGATAAAATCTGCCGCCGCGACAGATACAGTTTTTGTTTATGCTCAAGCCCTATCGGGTCCTAAAATGCCCTTAGCGATTGTTCGTAAACTAGTGTCTGATCTGCCCATCACGGTCAGTTTAAATGATACGATGGCGATGATGCCGACTATGAAATTATCAAACTTTAGCGAAGTTAAATTGCTGGCACGGGTTTCTAAGTCGGGCAATGCCATGTCACAAGCCGGTGATTTGATAGGCGCCATTAATCAGGTACTGTTAACGGATAAAAACACCCAGCACATTATGATTAGTGATGTAGTTAAATGATAGATCAGTCCATCAAATTTGATCTGGCTTTAATCAATCGCTACGATAAAGCCGGGCCTAGATATACCTCATATCCTACCGCTTTGGAGCTGCATGAAGGCTTTACTGATGAGGATTATCGCCTACACATTGCAAAATCGAATGCCGCAGGTGGGCCCTTATCGTTATATTTTCATATTCCCTTTTGTGATACGGTTTGTTTTTATTGCGCTTGCAATAAAATCGTTACCAAAAACCGCGCCCATGCCGAACCTTATTTAGACAATCTGTGTAAAGAAATTGCCTTGCTGGGGGAATTGTTTGATTCCAATCGCGTAGTGAATCAATTGCATTGGGGCGGCGGTACGCCGACTTTTTTAAGCTATGAACAAATGAAACGATTGATGACGGTCACTCGCCAACATTTTTTGCTTAAAGACGATGATAGCGGTGAGTATTCGATAGAGGTTGATCCTAGAGAAACCAATAGCGACACCATTAAACAATTGCGTGAGCTGGGCTTTAATCGAATCAGCATAGGGCTACAAGATTTTGATCCTGCAGTACAAAAAGCCGTTAATCGCCTACAAAGCGAGGAACAAACCTTTAATGTCTTAGCATCGGCTCGAACAGAAGGTTTTCGCTCGACTAATATCGATTTGATCTACGGTCTGCCACTGCAAACTGTCGACAGTTTTGCCATCACCTTGGATAAGATATTAGCGGTAAGTCCCGATAGATTCTCGATATTTAATTATGCGCACATGCCCAACCGCTTTAAAACCCAGCGCCAAATTAATGATGCCGATATGCCCAGTGCCGATGCAAAGCTCGCAATATTGCAGATGATAGGTCAAAAGCTCATTACGGCAGGCTATGTTTATATCGGCATGGATCACTTTGCCAAGCCCAATGATGAGCTTGCCATTGCCCAACGAGAAGGTAAACTGCATCGAAACTTTCAAGGTTATTCTACCCATTCCGATTGCGATCTCATTGGTTTTGGCGTGACATCCATCGGAAGGGTAGGGGATGCCTATATCCAGAATGTAAAAGAACTGGATCAGTACCATGACTTAATCAAGCAGCAACAACTACCGGTATTTAAAGGCGTCGAACTCAATGATGACGATCAATTACGCCGCGAGGTCATTAGCCAGTTAATCTGTCATTTTGATTTAAGCTTTGCCAACATCGAGCAGGCTTTTTCCATTAACTTTAGCGCTTACTTCGCAAATGAACTGCTGGCCTTGCAGCCGATGCAAGCTGATAGCCTGTTGACTTTATCCGCTGATGGCATAAAAGTATTGCCGGCAGGGCGCTTATTGATACGTAATATCTGCATGGTCTTTGATCGCTATCTGGCTCAAAAACAACAGCAACAGTTCTCAAAGGTTATATAAATGAATGAAGATAGAATCATAGAGCTGGAAATAAAAACCGCTTATCAGGAAGATTTATTGCAGACCTTAAATACCATCGTAGGCCAGCAGCAGCAACAAATTGATCGCTTGGAAGCGA
>CAIVYW010000529.1 GCA_903910205.1 uncultured Methylococcaceae bacterium
AGACGCTCCTAGTTCGTTGTTTTTAATAGTAGACAATGGTGCTGAGGGCTTATCTGCCTGCTTTAGTTTGGCCATTGCCTGTCTATCTAAAAGCAGGGTGTCATTGCGCAGTTTTTCTTTGCTGATGAGTCGAATTAGATCATCTTTCTCGGCTTCAAACTGGGTGTTTAAGGCGAGTATCTGAGCTTCTATAGCCAATTTTTTTCGTTCGATATCACGCTGTCTAAGTTCGATTTGTTGTTGGCAGTCTAAGGCTTCTGCAAGATCCTTAGCTTCTTGATTATCTCTAGCTGAACCTGTTAAAACACCGGAAAGTCCAATATACACATCGCGAAGTTGGATGCCCTCATCGCTGAGTATGAATTCACGTACCTGATTGGAATGTGCCATGCCTCTGGATTTAAGTACGTATAGCCCCCGGTTGCGTTCGCCACGAGCTTCCAAGATCTGCAATAATAACCAAGTGTCCATTAACGAGGAAATGTTTATTCCAATACGTTCTGCGCTACCATTGATAGTGCTCAGATCGGTACACAGGGCAGTGACCTGCTTCATTTTTAGATAATCGATCATCCGCGACATCATTGATTTTACTTCTGATTCGCTGGCAGTTGCGATGAGATTAGAAATTGGGTCGATGATGACACAACTAGGATTGAATTGATCAATAGCCTTGTGCATGACTACCAGATGCATTTCCAAACCGTACAAGGTGGCTCTGGCATTTTGAAATTGCAACAAACCTAGCTCTATCCATTGGCCCAGATCGATGCCGATGGAATGCATATTGCGGATGATCTGATTTTGAGATTCTTCGAAGGCAAAATAAAGACAACGCTCGCCTCTAGCGCAGGCGGCATTGACAAAATGCGCGGCTAAGCTGGACTTGCCAGTGCCGGCTGTGCCGGATATTAAGATGCTGCTGCCTCTAAAGTAGCCCTTGCCTCCTAGCATGGTATCCAGTCGAGGAACACCGGTAGGAATGCGTTCGGTAGAGGCTGGGTGATCCAATCCTAATGAGGAGATTGGCATCACTGAGAAGCCTTGCTGATCGATTAAAAATGGATATTCGTTGGTGCCATGCGCAGAGCCTCTATATTTCACGATACGCATACGGCGTGTGGCAATCTGCTGATTAACCGTGTGGTTAAGGAATATGACGCAGTCGGCGACATATTCTTCGAGTCCATAGCGGGTAAAGGTGCGCTCCCCCTGTTCGCCAGTGATAATGGCGGTAACGCCCTGATCTTTTAGAAAACGAAATAAGCGTCGCAGTTCTGAGCGCAGTATGGCTTCGTTGGAAAATCCGGAAAAAAGGGCTTCAATAGTGTCTAGTACCACTCGTTTTGCGCCTATGCTATGGATGGCGTAGCCTATGCGGATGAGTAAGCCTTCTAAATCATATTCACCGGTTTCTTCAATTTCTGAGGGCTCTAGATGCACGTAGTCAATGATCAGTCGATTTTGATCTACTAGCTGATTCAGGTCAAAACCTAGGGATGCGAAGTTTTTTGATAATTCTTCAGATTTTTCTTCGAAGGATATGAATACCCCAGGTTCGTTAAATTGCGTGGCACCCCGTACCAAGAATTCCATGGCCAGTAAAGTTTTGCCGCAGCCGGTGCCTCCGCAGATTAGGGTAGGTCTACCTTTGGGTAAGCCACCATCGGTAATCTCGTCCAGACCTTTGATGCCCGTTGGGGTTTTTAATAGATTTTGCATGATCGCCTCCTTAGTTATGAGATTTCATCACTAGACATAAACCATGATGAGCTAGGCTGATGAATAATAGAATTCTTGAAAAACCAAGGTGGTTATCCCTTGTATGAGACAAGGTTTTTTATGGTCAATTGCGCTTTATACACTATAAATAAAATACGAACAAATGATTAATAATCTGCGCTGAGTGTTAGGTTGCAAATTTGCAACCCAACGCACATTGACTTAGTTATTTAGCCAATTTTTCATGGGTTTCTGCTGTTTTTTCATGCTCTTTAGCCAAGGCTTCATGATGCGTGGCTAATGCGTAGTGATGTTTTTTTAACGCGTGTTGTTTTGCTTTTTCATACTCGGCGGCTAGCGATTTATGATGCTTGGCCATCGCTTTATGATGTTCAGCGTGTTGTTTATGAAGTTCTGCAGCAGCAGTATGTTCTGTAGTTGAGGTTGCAGGAGCAGTGATATTGGCTGGATGCTCAGGAACGGCGGTCACTTCGGCTAATAAAGGGGCAGAAGCTAAGCCCATGCAAGTGGCTAGGGCTAAACTTAGATAAATAGATTTATTCATAATCATGCTCTTTTAAGTGTTCGTTAATCTAAATTAAGCTATTGAATTTCTATGCACTTATTTTTAGACTTTTCTGTTTTAGGGATAGTGACCGTTAAGATGCCATCTTTAAAACTGGCCGTTGCTTGTTCATCGTCTATATTGTCAGGTAAAGACAAGGTACGCTGAAATTCACCACGACTGATCTCGCGGCGAAAATATTTACCGGGCTCTTCTTCTTTTTTCTCTTCTTTGCTAGAGGTTCTGATGGTAATAGTTTGATGATGAATGGATACGTTCACCTCTTCTTTTTTAACGCCTGGTAATGCCGCTTGCACTTCTATAGCCTGATCATGATCAATGATATCAACGCGAGGAAAACTAGTGGGCGATAAAACGGACGTACTCCAGTCGGGTAATCTAGGCCATTTATTCAATAGAAAATCATTAAAAAAATGATCAAATTCATCAAAAGACAATAAGCCGCTTTTTGATGAAGTAGATAAAGATTCTGTATTTTTAGGGGTATTGGCTTCTTGGTTTGACATAACACACCTCGTGTAAATAGTAATAGTGCTAGATTGATTTAAGCCTAACGTGCTTCATATTAGGTTAAGTTTATAGTGAGCATTCGCCTTCTGCCGCTAGCCAGTCTTCTAATTCATAGCCAGGTTCAAAGCCTCTACTTTCTGCTTTAAAATAAGCCAGTTCTGCAACTTTAGCATCATGGTCAGGAAGGAATAAGACGTCGTTAATAGATTCAATATCAGAGTTTGATTGAATAGTTTTAACTTTAGTGGGCATTGCTTTTCTCCGCTGTTAAAAACGTTATGACGGTTGTAGTCGAAGCTTAACGGATGTTAATCATTGACCGTGGCTATTAGAGCAAATAAAAACATTACAAACATCCGTAGGAATACGTACAAGGCAGGTTTAGATATAATAGCCTATAATTGCCAGCTTTATGGCAAGCACGTAGTACTAGCTGTTTGCCGCGTTATTACCACCATTATTTAAAAAATATCATGACCCCATTATTAAGCTGTTTTAAAGCCTACGATATCCGTGGCCGACTTCCTGATGAATTAAATGTCGATATTGCTTATCGTATCGGTAGAGCTTATGCAGAGCATATACAACCCCGTCGGGTGATTGTGGGTCGCGATATTCGATTGTCTAGTGATGAGTTAGCGGCGGCGGTTATACAAGGTTTGCAAGATGCCGGTGTGGATGTGTATGACATCGGTCTGTGCGGCACTGAAGAAGTCTATTATGCGACTTTTGCTTATCAAGAAACTGGACAGTCTATGGATGGCGGCATTATGGTAACGGCCAGCCATAATCCTAAAGATTTTAACGGCATGAAGTTGGTGCGCGAACAAAGTAAGCCGGTGAGTGGTGATACAGGCTTGAATGATATCAAGCGCTTAGCAGAAGCCAATCAGTTTGCACCGCCGGTGGCCAAGCTAGGTTTGCTTAAAAATATTTCTATCGAGGAAGATTATACTCAGCATTTATTAGGCTATATCAATCCGCAAGCCTTAAAGCCTTTAAAAATAGTCGTCAATGCCGGTAATGGTGCGGCAGGCCATGTGTTGGATTGGTTAGAAGCGGCTTTGCAAAAAGTGATGAGCCATCCGGTAACCTTTATAAAAGTACATCATGAGCCTGATGGTCATTTTCCTAATGGCATTCCTAATCCCTTGTTACCGGAAAATCGTGATAGCACTATGGCAGCGATTAAAGCGCAGGATGCCGATTTAGGTATCGCTTGGGATGGTGATTTCGATCGTTGCTTTTTGTTTGATGAAACCGGACGCTTTATAGAAGGCTATTATATTGTTGGCTTACTGGCTGAGGCTTTCCTTAAACAAAATCCTGGGGCAAAAATAGTACATGATCCACGATTAACCTGGAACACTATGGATATTGTTAATGGTATGTCAGGCATTGCTGTGCAAAGTAAAACGGGTCATGCTTTTATCAAAGAAAGAATGCGTTTAGAAGATGCGGTTTATGGCGGTGAAATGAGTGCGCATCATTATTTTAGAGATTTCTCTTATTGCGATAGTGGCATGATTCCTTGGTTGCTGGTCATAGAGCTCATTAGCAAAAGTGGCCTTAGTTTATCGCAACTGGTTGATCAGCGTATGTTGCTGTTTCCTGCCAGTGGTGAAATTAATCGCACTATTGAAAATCCTACGGCTGCGATTGCTTTGGTACAAACGCATTATCAGCACAGTGCAAAAGACGTTGATTTCACGGATGGTCTGAGCATGGAATTTGCCGAATGGCGCTTCAATTTACGTTGTTCTAATACCGAACCTTTGGTACGGCTCAATGTGGAATCGCGCGGAAATGTTGAATTAATGCAAGAAAAAACTCAGGAGTTATTAGCCTTATTGACTCAGGTTTAGTGATCATCTGGGTTAATTAAACTAGGTTATTTAACCTATTAAGTGTGTCATATGCCACAGTTTTTGACGTAGATGCTGAAGATAGGTGGCCGACTGCAAGCGTGGTCTCTACAATTGTTGACTCTATGTGGCTTTGTTATGGTTATGTATTTGGAGTAAAACAGCTACAGCTGTTTTACCGTGCAATAGCTGAAGCTATTGCACTCCATGCCTATATTACTATCGCTTAACGTAATATCCGTGATGCTACTGTGTGTGAAAACAACACGATTTCCCACAGTATTTTAACTAGAACAAATATAATGGCATGAAACGTGCATTAGAATCTGTTGCGTGCTAATGCCAGCAATGAATTTAAGTCGATGATTAGGATATCGCTCTATGTATTTATTTAATAACCAGCAAGATGGATCGAATAAAAAAATGCTATCTAGTTTGGGTCGTTCGGAAAGTGTCTCTGTTTCTAAAATTATGAGCGTTTATGAATTTTTAACGGGCGAAGAAGATCCTAACGCCATGGCTGGCCTATTGATGGTTTTAGTAGCACTGCTGCATGTTTGGGGGGCCATGTGGATGTTGGAGCCAGTGGAAACCATGACCTTAGCACAGCCTATGATGATGGAAGTGTCTATGCTGAATGCGCCTAGTCCAAAGCCTGTGGTTGCTCCTCCTAAGCCACCCGAGCCTAAAAAAATACCGCCTAAAAAGGTAGAAAAGAAAAAAGAGCCTGTTCTGCCCAAGCCTTTGCCTATGGCTGAAAATACCATCCCTACACCCTCAGCTCAACCAGTGGTTGATAGTCGACCGACTGAAAATACAACGCCTAAAACAGAAACCTATACCGAGGCTAATTTTAAAGCCAATTATGGCACTAATCCTAAGCCCAACTATCCACCACTGGCTGTAAGTCGTGGCTGGGAAGGTAAGGTATTATTGCGAGTGAATGTATCTGCCGAGGGATTAAGTTTGTCTGTTGCCGTGCATCAGAGTAGTGGTCATGAATCTCTAGATGACGCTGCGGTGGAAGCTGTTGAAAAGTGGAAGTTTATTCCCGCCAAAAAAGGTGATAAAGCGGTGCCCTGTACCGTCATTGTGCCTATCAATTTTACATTGAATAATAATTAACAAACTTACAAACAAAAAGGAAAAGAAGCATGCCGGCTAACCATATTGATCATAATTTAATAATTGATGGAACTTTATACGCCTTGTTGGTTTTTTCAGTGCTGACTTGGACAGTGATCTTGTTCAAAATTTGGCAATTTAGTAAAAACAGTTTTTACAATCGTCGTTTTAATGAGGCTTTTTGGGATGCGCCAGATTTAGCAGCCGTTAAGGATTTACCGGACGCAGTGGTTCGTGGCCCACAATCTCGCGTGGCAAAAAAAGGCTTATCTTGGTTAGCTGATCGTCAGCATGCGACAGGCAAGCATCTTAAATATAAAGGTGGCACAACTGATGTATTGGAGCAGGCTTTATTGGAAGCCATGCAAATTGAGGCGCGTAGATTAGAGTTTGGCTTAACCATGCTGGCGAGTATTGGTAGTACAGCGCCGTTTGTAGGATTGTTTGGTACAGTATTGGGTATAATGCACGCCATGCATGAAATTACGGCCAGTGGTTCCACCAGTCTTAATGTCGTTGCAGGACCTATTGGTGATGCTTTGGTTGCCACGGCTATTGGTATTGCCGTAGCGGTACCTGCGGTATTAGCCTATAACTTTATGCTGCGTAATGTTAAACAACATCGCGCAGGTTTAGAAAATTTCGTCGTGGCATTTGTTCACATAGCATCTGAATCGGATGCACAAGATAAGGCATAATTATGGCATTTAAACCCCAATCAGATAGCGAAGATGCAATGAGCGATATTAACGTCACACCGCTAGTGGATGTGATGTTGGTATTAGTGATTATTTTATTAGTAACAGCTCCGTTATTAACTCAATCAGTGAATGTTAGCCTACCTAAAACCGCAGAAACGGTGGCCGATGTTAAGCAACAACCTTTGCAGTTAGGTATTGATGCACAAGGAATTATTACCGTTAATAAAATACCGCAAGCAGACTTAGCGGCTTTAGAAGTGACGCTGAAAAATGAGTTAGCAAAAAGTCCAGATACTGGCTTGCATTTATACGCCGATCAAGCAGTCGTTTATGCCAAAGTGGCAGAAGTGATGGCTACGGTACAACATGCCGGTATTACTAAAATCGCCTTTGTCACGGTAGAAAAATAAATTAACGGATGTTACGTTGATCTTCAGTTTATCCATGTATAGCGTAACCCCCCACTGAGGAAACCAGAAATCCCCTTCCTTCAGGCGGGGGGGGGGATGATGTCAATTAGCCACTATGATTCATATAACGTCTCTCCTCTCCTCTCCTCTCCTCTCCTAATTTAATTGCTGTATCGTTATCATTTAGCTATTTATATAATGCGGCTATTAAACATAATCCATCTTTGTAATGACTACAAGAAGCTGTAACTTTTTGATTATTTAATAATAAGTCTTTTTTTTTAATTAATTTGAAAATAAATTAAAGTTTAAGAAATATCGGTCGATAGCCTATTGAAGGGTTAACTGTGTGTTGAGCAATTATTTCTAAATGGATAGTGAAGCGAAGTGCGCTTCTTGCTCTAACGCAATGATAGTGGCTGTATCAATTTAGTACAGTCTTTTAAGATTATTAAAAATAATCCCACATCACATACGATGCGTGAGTGTTAAATTTTATAGATATTAGATAAATGACTGTAGACCAGATTCAATGTTGCTGATTATTAGTAAGGACAACTTGAAGATTTATTTAGTATAAGTAATTGATTGGCTTCATTAAGGAAGCTGTCAGTACATTTGAATAATGCAGTAGTTAAAATAAATTTAGGGGAATAGAAATGTCAGCAATAAGTGGATTAAGTACGAGTGCAATTGCTACGATGAGTACCAGTGCTATACTAACAATTAGTACAGCTGACATAGTTACTCTTCGTACTGATCAAATTGCAGCATTTACTAGCACTCAAATTAAGGTATTGACTACTGCTCAAATAGTGGCCTTGACCACTGATCAGATTGCAGCCTTAACGACTGCCGATCTTGCCGCTTTAAAGACCAGCCAAATCGCCGCCTTAACCACTGCGCAACTTAATACCGGTTTAAGTACCGCACAACTGGTAGCTTTGAGCACCGCTGAAATAGCGGCCTTGACCACCAGTCAGATAGCGACCGGCTTAAGCACTGATCAGATTGTGGGCTTAACGACCGCTCAAGCAGCGGCCTTAACCACCGCACAAATAGCCAGCTTAAGCACCGCCCAAGTAGCCGCCTTAGAAACAGCGGATCT